>JASFGH010000182.1:0-7539 GCA_050123865.1 Desulfobacterales bacterium
AAATGTAGCCACAAAAGCGCAATTGTCCTTTTAGATCCCACATTTTGTGAGCCACCCCACCCAGACCACACGCCATTGATGCCGTTATGTCCAATAAAAGCGCAGCTAAAAGAATTCAAGTGAACGGCATTGTTCAGGGAGTCGGTTTTCGACCCTTTGTGTACAACCTCGCCCTGCAACACGATTTGAAAGGCGAAGTGGCCAACACCGCTGCCGGTGTTTCGATTCTTATTGAAGGACCACCGGAAGGCATCCGGGCCTTTGAAACGGACCTGACGGCCAAGTGCCCCCCGCTTGCCCACGTAGTCGAAATATCCGCACACGCCGAATCCGTAAAGCCCTTTGCTGAATTCAGGATTGTCAAAAGCAGGGGACAGGCCCGGATGGCTACCCTGATCTCGCCGGATGTGTCGATCTGTGATGATTGCCGGCAGGAGCTTTTCGATCCCGCTGACCGCCGTTATTTGTATCCGTTTATCAATTGCACCAACTGCGGACCGCGCTATACCATCATCGATGACATCCCCTACGATCGTCCCAAGACCTCCTTGCGGCATTTTAAAATGTGTGCTGCCTGCCAGGCCGAGTACGACGATCCGACCAACCGGCGCTTTCATGCCCAGCCCAATGCCTGTGAACAATGCGGGCCGCATGTCAGCCTCCATGATCACCGCCGCAAGCCGGTCACCACAGATAATCCCATCAAAGCGGCGGCGGATTGCATCCGCCAGGGCCAAATTGTGGCTGTCAAGGGACTTGGCGGCTATCATCTGGTGGTCGATGCTCTCAACAGTGAAGCGGTCCTGCGGCTTCGCCGGCGCAAGCTGCGCGAGGAAAAACCGTTTGCCATCATGTCCGGCGGTCTTGACAGCATTCGAGAATATGCCCGGGTGCGCTCCGAAGAGGAAGCCTTATTGACCTCCATCCAGCGCCCGATTGTATTGCTGCAAAAAAAGAGCCCCAATCCCATTTCAGAGGCGGTGGCACCCGGCAATAAATACTGGGGGGTGATGTTGCCTTACACCCCGCTGCATTACCTGCTGTTCGAGCATCAGTTTGCGGCCCTGGTCATGACCAGTGCCAATCTGAGCGAAGAGCCCATCGCCATTGATAATGACGATGCCTTTGAGCGCCTGGCCGACATTGCCGATTATTTTTTAATTCACAACCGGGACATCTATTTGCGCAGCGATGATTCCATCCTCAAACATACGGCCGGGCACGGGCGTTATATCCGGCGGTCACGCGGGTATGTGCCCATTCCGATATTTTTAGATCAGACGGTCCCGGCGATTCTGGCCTGCGGGGCCGAACTGAAAAATACCATCTGCCTGACCAAAGGCGATAAAGCTTTTTTAAGCCAGCATATCGGTGATCTTGAAAACATGGTCACCCTGGATTTTTTTAAACTGACCGTGGAGCATTTAGAGCGCATTCTCGAAATCCAGCCAGACATCATCGCCTGTGATATGCACCCGGACTATCTGAGCACGCGCTATGCAAAAGAACAGACAAAAATCCCTGTCATCGAAGTCCAGCATCATCACGCGCACATCGTCAGCTGCATGGCCGAGCATAAATTGGAAGGCGCGGTCATCGGTTTGGCCTTTGATGGTACCGGCTACGGCACGAACGGCACCATCTGGGGCGGCGAGGTGCTGGTGGCAGAAGCCAAACAATTTAAACGGGTCGCCCACCTGGCTGAAGTGCCAATGCCGGGCAGCACTGCGGCCATAAAGGAGCCCTGGCGAATGGCTCTCAGTTACCTGCGGGCAACCTACGGGGACAATTTACGGAACCTGGACCTTCCGTTGCTCAAACAAATCGGGGCGCAAAAAGTCAACATCATCGTCGCAATGATGGAAAAAGCCGTTAATTGTCCGCAAACATCGAGCCTCGGCCGGCTGTTTGATGCCGTGGCGGCCATTGCCGGCATTCGCGAGCGGGTTAATTTTGAAGGGCAGGCGGCCATGGAACTGGAAATGCTTGCAGACGGCCACAGCGAATCGATTTATGACATTCAGTGGACATCGCAAGCGCCCATTAAAATATTACCGCAAACCATCATTCGGGGTGTGGTGCAGGATATTCAAAACGGGATGTCGCCCGCTGACATCAGCATCAGGTTTCACCGGACCCTGATTGTTCTGTTTGGCGAGATATGTGCGACAATTCGTCGCGATTACGATTTAAACCGGGTGGTGCTGAGCGGCGGCTGTTTTCAGAATTCTTTGCTGCTCAAGGGCCTGATCGGGCAACTGGAGGCACAACATTTTGAGGTCTTCGCCCACCGGCAGGTGCCCGCCAATGATGGCGGTATTGCGCTGGGGCAAGCACTCGTCGCTGCTTCTATCACAGATACATCTTAATTGATGCTTTTACAGGACTAAATTAGAGCTATTAATAACCAGGCCAAAGGCACAAGGCGTAAGGCGCAAGGGAAAGATGGCGGTGACTCAGCTAAAAATCAAGCCATGTGCCTTATGCCGTGAGCCGTGCGCCACGAGCGGAGCGATATTATGACCTTAAAGCATATTGACGAATACCGGGATGCAGAGATATCCCGGAACCTGATTGAAAAAATTAAGTCCATCAGTCAAAAAGAGGTACGCCTGATGGAAGTATGCGGCACCCATACGGTTTCCATTTTCAGAAGCGGGATCCGATCGGTGCTGCCGGCGACCATTTCGCTGCTTTCCGGGCCGGGCTGTCCGGTGTGCGTGACCGACCAGGCTGAAATCGATGCCTTTATCGAGCTGGCCCGGATCGATGATGTGATCGTAACTACATTCGGTGACCTGATGCGGGTTCCGGGTACTAAATCTTCTTTGCAAAAAGAAAGTGCCGCGGGGCGCGATATTCGGGTGGTGTATTCAACCTTTGACGCCCTTGACATCGCCAGGAAAAATCCTGCAAAAAAGGTCGTTTTTCTGGGTGTCGGGTTTGAAACCACTGCTCCGACCATTGCGGCGGTACTCCTTTCGGCCGCCCAAGCAAACATTACCAATTTTTCGGTCATCTCGGCCCATAAATTGGTCCCCCCGGCGTTGGAAGCACTAATGGCCGCTGCCGATGTCCAAATTGACGGCTTTATCCTGCCCGGCCATGTTTCGGTGATCATCGGTTTGAACGCCTATCAGCCTTTTTTTGATCGACATCAAATTCCTTGTGTGGTAGCCGGATTTGAGCCCACCGACATTCTGCAGGCCATATCCATGCTGGTGAAGATGCTGGAATCGAAAAGTCCGGGTCTGGACAACGCCTATCAGCGGGCGGTGACTGCCGAGGGCAATGTCAAGGCGCAGCAAATTCTGACTGAGATTTTTGAGCCGGCCGATACCTGCTGGCGCGGGATCGGTATGATTCCACAAAGCGGTCTGAAAATCCGTTCGACATATGCGGCTCATGATGCCGTAAAATTGTTTGACGTCCAGGTTCCGGATGCCAAACCACCCAAGGGCTGTGCCTGTGGTCAGATTCTGATCGGCACCAAGACACCACCGGAATGTGCACTCTATAAAAAAGCCTGCACGCCCATGGATCCGGTGGGGCCCTGTATGGTTTCCACCGAAGGCACCTGTGCGGCCTACTATAAGTATCACAGTGAATAATAGAAGACAGAGGTCAGAGGACAGAAGACAGAGGGAATGGTGCATGGGGCATAGCAGCTGCGATCGCGGATTGCAGATTTCGGAATGCGGATTAAAGGCCGTTTGAGTATAGAATATGTTTATTCCGCCGGAGGCGGATTGTGATTTGCCGCTTTCATCTGGGAAGCGGCAAAAGAAAAATATCCTGTAGATCCTGTCAAAAATATAACAATGGATACGTTGATATGACAACAGACAAAATTTTACTGGATCACGGTAGCGGCGGCAAGATTTCCCATAGCCTCACCAAGGACATGATGCTGCCGGTTTTTGACAATACCATTCTGGCGGCCCTCAATGATGGGGCCATTTTTGAACTGGGAGGCAGCCGGTTCGCGTTGTCGACCGACTCCTACACCGTTGATCCCATATTTTTTCCGGGCGGCAATATCGGTGATTTGGCAATCAACGGCACCGTTAATGATATAGCCATGTGCGGCGCTACACCGATTTATCTGAGTGTCGGTTTGATCATTGAAGAAGGGCTGTCACTGACAGACCTGGATACCATTATAAGCACCATGGGCCGGGCGGCCAAAGCGGCAGGCGTTACGGTCATCACCGGGGATACCAAGGTTGTACCCAGAGGAACGGCCGACCGTATTTTTATCAACACTTCCGGGATCGGCCTGATTCCCCAGGGTATCCATGTGGCCAGTGACAACGCCAGAGCCGGTGATAAAATTATATTAAGTGGCACCATTGCCGATCACGGGATTACCATTTTAACGCAACGTGAAGGCCTTTCCTTTAAAACATCGCTGCAGAGTGATTCGGCGGCATTAAATCATTTGATCAAGAAAATGTTTGCGGCTGCGGACCCCGCCGGCATTCATGTGTTGCGGGATCCGACCCGCGGCGGTGTCGGGACGGCGTTAAATGAAATCGCTGAAATGTCGCAAATCGGTGTTGAGATCATCGAGGATAAAATCCCGTTAAAAGTAGAAGTGGCCGGTGCTTGCGAGTTGCTCGGATTTGATCCCCTTTATCTGGCCAATGAGGGGAAACTGCTGGCATTTGTCGCACCGGAATGTGCCGATGCGTTGCTGAAGACAATTCAATCCGATCCCTGCGGCAAGGATGCTACGGTGATCGGCGAGGTCGTCACCGAATATCCCGGCAAGGTGTTTATGAAAACCCGCATCGGCGGTAAGCGCATTGTGGATATGCTCGCTGGAGAGCAGCTCCCCAGAATCTGCTAAAACCGGAATTTAAAGCTGCATCTAATGTCCGATGGCTGCGTTATAAGCCGCTTCAAAATACTCGCGTACTATCGTGTACGCTTCGCTTTTGAAGCGGCCCAAGGCTTGCCCTCGAACATAATCTACGACTTTAAATCCCGATTTAACTCAACAAACGGAATTTGTAAAAGCTCCACCAATTATAAATTCCGCCGCAGGCGGATTGGGTTTCGACACTTTATTCTGGAAAGTGGTGAAGAAAATAATCCTGAAAATCCTGCCTGCCTCGCCGAAGCTATAGCGAAGGCGGGTAGATCCTGTCCAAGAAACTAAAATGAAAAGATATACAAAAATTATCATCGTATTTTCCATGCTATTTGCATTGGCGAGCCTTTGTGAGGCGCAGAAGGAGCACCTGATTCAGGGGCGGACCATGGGGACGACCTATCACATCAAGGTGGTTGGCGGTGAGGCTGAAGACGTCAGTGAACTCGAAGAAAAAATTGAGCAGCGCCTGCTGGACCTCAATCAGGTTTTTTCGACCTACATCAAAGACAGTGAAATCAGCCGCTTCAACAGCCAAAAACGGGCTGGGGAAAGATTTCAGATATCCAACGATTTCATGCAAGTGATGCGGGTTGCCCGCGATATCCACCGGCTTTCTGAAGGTGCCTGGGATGGTACCGTCAACCCATTGGTTGATTTGTGGAGCTTCGGGCCGAACCGGCGCAAGCCGCGTTTGCCGCCGGCAGAAGCCATTAAGGCTCTGCTGCCCGGCATAGGATTCGAGCATATTCAAATTGTAGAACCAAGCTTCTTAGTGAAAGATCTGGCTGCGGTCACCCTAAATTTAAATGCCATAGCCAAAGGGTACGCCGTGGACCAGGTTTCCGCACTGGTAGCCGGCTGCGGCTATAAGAACTACCTGGTTGAAATCGGCGGCGAAATCTTTGCCGCAGGGTTTCGTCCTGACGGCCAGCGCTGGCGAGTGGGCATCAATCGTCCGCAGAAAGAAGCAGCGTTTAATGAAGTCTACAGGGTCGTTTCGATTTTCAATCAGGCTTTTGCGACCAGCGGTGACTACCGCAATTTTTTTGAAATCGATGGCGTGCGCTATTCGCATGTGATTGACCCGCGCAGCGGTTATCCAGTTTCCAATGGAGTGGTCAGTGTTTCCATTATAGCGGATAATTGCACCCTGGCAGACGGCCTTGCAACAGCGATCATGGTCATGGGGGCAGAAAAAGGCATTCAGCTTGTGAACCAGATGGACAACGTCGAATGCTTTATTGTTGTTGAAACATCAGACGGACGTCTCGTAAATATTAAATCTGCTGGATTTGCCACCCCCAATTAATACCACCCGATTTTTATAAGGGACGTTCTTTACTTATTAACTTACTGATCCGATAGTTTATAATTCGTGTCCCTGGCAATCTTTTCACCGCGAACAACAGACTTGCTGACGGCCGGAATCGAGATGTTCAGCTTTTTGGAAAGCAGAGCCATACTCGTACCCAGCTCGCGGACTGCCCAATAGCAAAGCAAGCTGCGTGCCCTGACAATATGTTGATACCGTCCTGAAGCCCACACCTCTGCCGTATCCATGTCTAAAAGATCTGCCACCCGCTTCGCAATTTTATCCAGATCAAATCCTTGAGCCCGGAGCGCAGACTTTCTTTCCATGGCCTCCTCTGCTGCCTTTAGCGTTTGTTCGACAAAATCACCATCCCCTAAAATTCGCTCGTCTCCTTTCTGGTAATTTTTATCTTGGCGCATCGATATAAAAGCCGACCAGCCGCCGACGCTGCGGATAAGTCCCCCTCCAACCAGGTCCGGTCTTCTGCCCTGCGCTACACCTTTTTTGACAAAATTTCTGTAAGACCTTAGCGCCAGGTAACGCTTATCATGAAACAGTGTCAGAATTTTATCAATTTCTTGCCATGAATTGCTTGTATTTCCTAAAATCGTACTGTGCCCGCAATAGGGATATTTATCCAGATGTTCAATGTCTTTAACAAGTTTGCCGCGCAAGGGGTTCAGATGAATGTAACGAACCAGCTCTAGTAGATAGTTATTTTCCTGGCAAAGAATTGATTTATAGCGATTTTGAAAAAGATGCCCTTGGCGGACGTGTCTGCGGTTATGATAAATGGCATAACCAGTTAGAAGTCTTCTCATTATCGTTGAAATGGGTACGATACCGGTCCTGAGCAATAAGTGAAAATGATTGGGCATGAGTGCCCATGCATAGCAGGGGGTGTTGGTATCTATTAAAATTTTTTCCAGGCGTTTCAAAAAAGAATGCCGGTCCTTTGCGTCAAGGAAGAGCTTGCTTTTAGCAATTGCTCTGCAAATGATATGATGGAGTGCGCCGGGTGCGTCTATGCGTGCTTTGCGTGGCATGCATACTGGATAACATATCAGAATGATGGCATCAAGTTAATAAGTTAAGAACGTCCCTTATTAAAAATAGATGGATTTTTGAATTTGACATTGGCGGGTATTCAGCATATGAAATTAATTAATTCATATTGACTGTGCCTGCTCAATTTTGTCTTGTCCGCAAATCGACAGCTGCTGGATAATGCGAAAGGGTAAGCCTATGAACTTCTCCTTTAAAGAGATGTTGGAATGGACACTTCGCAAGCCGTTAGTTGTCATTACGATCATTGTGGCAATCACGCTTTTTTTTGCCTGGCAAATTC
>JASFGH010000183.1:0-7521 GCA_050123865.1 Desulfobacterales bacterium
GGTTTTCTGTTGGCCACTGTTGTTGACCAGCACGGCGCTTCCCGCCTGCGGCAGTCCCCGACCGTTAAACACGGTTTTGTCGCCCATGCTCGTAAAATTGGTGCTGTCCAGGTCGACTCGGACGCCGGCAGGCAATTTCCGGTTGCGCAGCGTCCTGACATTGCCATCTTTGTCGGTGAAAGTTACCTGATAATGTGTTGCCAAAAACGTGATCGTCACCGGCGATCGTTCCCGCACGGCTTTTGCCTTGGACAATTGCAAATCACCTTTTAAGTTACCGGCGGCACCTCTTAGTTTGGCGTTACTGCGCCAGCTGAGAATACTGGGCGTAACAATAGCGGACACCACCGCAACGACGGCCAGCACCACCAGAAGTTCAAATAGCGAAAATCCTTCTGATTTTTTCATGGTCCTATAACTCCGTTTAACCTCCCTGCAGGGCTAATCTCGCAAGAAATGTACCAACCCATGAAAACTAAAATTTTATTAATATTCAATAAGTTATAACACTATGAAAAATATTGCCACTTTGAAAACGATTAAAAATGGGTACTTTAGGTGTCAAAAAAGCATCATATTTAGGCAATTCACGTCAGACTTCTTTATTTTCTTTCTCAAATGCAGTTTTAGAGCAGATCGGTATCTGTTCGATTACAAACAAGGGCCGCATCAGCAGTCACTTCTACAGGGTAAGACGGAATTTCATAGCCGTTAGACACCTTCGGCAATAAGGGGTACAGGTGGCGGGCACGAATCGGAAACCTGAGGGTTTCGATGGTCAGGATTTTAATATGGTTTTTTGCGGTTTAGCATGAAAGATAGAGTATTGCAAGTCCAGATTTTGGGCATATAACTGTTCTAATCCGGCAATGCTCAGGCGAGAGATGCCATGATGAAAGTTGACACTTCCGACAAGATGTGATCGATAGAATCCATAACAAAGCCCCCGCAGAAACATGCGGCTCAAAGCAGGTCTCTGAGGGGGGTTGTCTTTTTTGGATTGCCGATTATGAATGGCTTCAAATAAAATCCGCAGGCGTTAACGGTTTTTGGCGCTCGCGCGCCGCTGAATGCGTTTGTTGCGCCGGCTTTCTTTGCTGATTTTGCGCACAACCGGTTTCGAGCGCTCAAGCGGTTCGATGCGTTGAACCAGCGATGCGATGACCCCACCTTCAATATGTTTGAATCCCTTGACCAATATCCATTGCCCCTGCTCCAGTGAGCCCAGATCCAGCGGGTCACCATCAGCATCCATTAGCTCGGTGGTCAAATGCCGACCACCCACGCTCCAATTAACGACATAGATGGTTTGTTCGGCCGCAATCAGTTCAGCCCTCTGGGCGTTGACGTCCATAATGCGGACCCGCGCCCGGAAGGGATCACAATCGTCAAAACTAAAATTTTCGAATTGATTAGATTCTGCAGGGGAGGCGCTGGGCAACAGCAAAATACCAATGCATAGAATCAGCACCTGAAAGATGACATGTAAGCGCCGGCTCATTTTTAAATCCATCCGGATCACCCTATTAAATTTGGTGCCAGTAATAACGGTACATGTTTGCAGTCAGGTCCGGCATAGGATATAAACGGATCGTTAATTGAATTTTTGCAGCCACCATAAGTAGAAAAAATTGCGCTTTGGATAAAGCGGATCGACTGCAACAATCCCCGCTCCGACAGATTGACTTGCAACATCCGGATTGGTGCTTCCCACCGATATGAAGAGCTTTGTGCCATCTGCGGTAATGACGGTAACAGGTTTGGAGGGAATACCACCGCCGATCATAACGCTGCGGGTCAAATCGTTATTGCCATCTCCGTCTGTATCCGTAAATGCAATAACAGCCGCACCGCTCAGATAATCCAGGGCATAAAACTGGGCATTTCCGCCAGGCACGCAAGGATCGTTGTTTGGCGTAAAGGTTGTTATATAATAAGTTTTGTAAAAAACGACACCCCGCGCTAATACCTTTTCTCCTTCTGCCGCTCCCAAATTATCGACCAAGCGAATAAGCCAGCCTTGGTCGAAGTGGCCATTGAGATCCACATCCATATTGGTTTTGTTCAGATTCGGCGTGGCAGCCGCAGGATCAGTTACATCAACCAGATCGGTTTCTGTTAATGTGATTGTCCCATGGACATCTTTGACAGCGTAAATTCGATCTGCAGCGGTGGTCGAATCGCAAGCATTCTCGCGGTCGCCGGTTCCCATAAATATCAGATCATATCCTTTTTCGAGGGTCACGCTCGGGGGGTAGAAAAATTTTCGTGTATACGTCGTAGAATCAACTACATAAGTCGGTGCTGTGAACAATATATGACCGACCCAGCTGTAGATGTTCTCGTCACAGTCGGGGAAGCCCAAAGAATTGCCGGCGGAATCGGTTGTCACCTGTCCGAAACGCCACATCTGGCCGCCCAGATCACCCACGTAGATTTTATCAACAAAACCGTTACCATCTTCGTCAACAACCTTAACAGTGCTGGCAACACTGTAATTCATACCGATTGTAAATTTTTTGACCACCGCACCGGTCATTATATTCACGGCAATTAACGCTTTTCCGGTCGAATTGTCGGCACTGTAGCCGCCTCCGATAAAACATACAGCTGTGCCGGATGTATCGTTATCGGCCGTTTTAACCAAACCGAATTCGGGCTCAGACCAGCTCTGACCAAGTTCCGGGATGATGACATCCGGATCAGTTGTGGTCATGGAAACGATTTTGCCCCAAACAAATGGGCCTGTTGGAATGC
Source organism: Desulfobacterales bacterium (assembly GCA_050123865.1). GTDB lineage: Bacteria > Desulfobacterota > Desulfobacteria > Desulfobacterales > JAHEIW01 > JAHEIW01. The sequence continues at coordinate 2,758 of JASFGH010000183.1, forward strand.
TGTTCATATAGTCCTGATACATTGCGGTCGTCAGGTTACCCAGCCATTTGCCCACAGAAAAGTCCAATATACGGTTATCATAAGTTACAAACACAGTTCCGAATTCATCCCCAACAACAGTGGCCGCGTCATGCCATTCACCAGCACCATTCCACAGCCTGAGGGTGTCGCCATGTTTAAAAGATCCCCCCGCGTTCCGGGTGATAAAAGACAATTCCACTGTGCCGGTCTCCGAATCATTGCTGTTGCCTATCCGCCACAGGTATTTAGGCGTATCCGGATCGGTAACGTCCAGCGCAAAATAGCTAGAACCGCCTTTGCGCAAACCGCAAACCAAAATGACCTTGTCGCCATCGCCGGCATCGACCAGGCCATCTTGATCCACATCATGGAAATATACTTTGGGGCTTGAATCAACATAATCTCGATGAGAGGTACCTTCCAGAATGTACCTTAAGCGGTTGAGCTGATCCGGTGGAATGAATGCCCACGCTTCGGTGCCATAGTTAATCTCGTCACCAGAAACGTTTATATTCGGATCAATCTCGTCTAAAACGGCATGCAACATGCCGTCATTGGCCCCAAAGAACACAAGGGTCTTGGCGCTGTCATCGGCATACTGATAGGTAAAGACCATTGGCTCGCTGTGCAGCACATCACCTGTGATCATCGGACGGTTTTCATTGACATCTGAGTCGGCATCCACATCTAACACATCGGCACCACGGATGTAGTTGATCACCTTGTCTTTACCGGAAATAGGGTTGCCGTTTATGGTGATATCGCTGGGATTGCCTAATATCAGGGAAGTCAAGTTGGTGTTACCGGTGGCAAACCGATTGGCCGTATCCGTTAAATTATCAACGGCTCCCAAATAGGTATAAATTTTTCGGTTGCTGTTGTGGATCCCATTGCTTTTGGACGTATCTGCCCAGTCGATGGTGGCCCAGTAAGGCTTGGCATCTTCGCGCATGGATCCATTGGGCCAGGTGGCCGGATTTCCATCACTACCCATAATCTCATTATTCGCACTAAGTCCGAATTTGGTTACATTGCCTTCCCACAGATTTTCTTCTAGTGGTTTAAAAAAGGCCATGTAGATCTTATTGCCGCTGGTGGTGCGCGTTACCGGAACCACCGGTGCGGTAAAGGAGCTGGTGCGCGATATAATGCTGTTGACAGTATCCAGGATGGCCTGGGACAGACCATTGACCGAGGCCGCCTCGAAGTGGTATTTGCCGTAGTCCGGATCGGCGCTGTTGGCTAGATTGGGTTTGCCGTTTCCGTTGTTTGAGGTATTTATCAAAAACAAACGGCTTTCAGGAGTCGCTAAAAAGCCGACGGTGTAAGTCATGATGTTCTGAAAGGCGCCGGTGGGATCATTGGAGACCCGCATATCATGGGTATAAAAATAGTGGGCCACGTCGTCCATATAGGTCGATCCATTGATATGTGTTGTAACGGCGTAATCGGTGCCATCAACGGACAGGGTTCCCTGCCCGGGCCCGTTGTTGCCAACACCGTCGGTACCGTCTTGATCATAGTCCATCAGACTATCCGGGATGGCTTGGTTCGAATCGGTTTTATCTTCGGAAGACATGCCGGGGGTCACTACAATAATAAAATTTTTCTGGCAATAATTGTTGGTATCCACACTGCCTGATGAATTCGAGTCCAAATAGCCACCAATGGTCCCCATACCCTCGGCCAGAGGAGAGTAGATGACAGTGCCCATGTTATTAATATTGTTGATATAATTGGGATCTAAAACATTATCTTCTGGAACAGCGCCAAGGGTTGTCACCACATCACCCAGCGGCTGAACGTTGGAAGACCCTTCGGAGGTGCTCGTAAAATTATAAATGGCAAATTTAGCCTTATTCGAAGAGAGCCGACCGACCGTCAGCAGCGCTTTTTTGGCATAATAAAAGCGACTTTTATTGGGCAGTGCGCTGCCGTCATAAACCGGTTCATCGACGCCATCGCCGTTAAGATCAATGGGCGAGGTGTAAAAAAACAGCCAGTTCAGGTAATTTTTGGAGTAGCGAAACTCTTCGGCATTATCTTTGATGCCGTCACCATCAACGGTCGCTGAGGCAACAGTAGGCAAAGTAATCGTCTGACCGTTGATGGTCCAGATACCTGTGGCTTTCCCGCCGGTCTCCTCCAGTTTAGTACTGCTATCTAGTTCCAGGTTCACGTCCACCGGCACTAAATAGTAGGATCCACCCTGAATGAAAATACCGTAACCATTGTCATTGAAAAATCCGTTGCCCGAGCCGCCATTGGTCACCACGTCGGTTTCGGTGCCGGCACTGGGTGTATAGTCCACGCTATGGTCATAGTATCCGTGAGTGACCGGATGTTTCATCTCGACACCATTGTCGAGCAAAATGACAATATTGGGCGGCAGATCATCTGCGGTGACAGCAAACATACACATGTCGCTGGTGTGGCCGTGCTCATATGGAATGACCAAGCCCAATAATACGAAAACCCATAAAATTCCAATACAAATTCGTTTTTTCAGAATATCTCGTTTCATAGCCATTATTGTTTTTTAAAACCGATCCGATAAAAACCGGTCTCAATTTCAGATTTTGCATCGCGTGGCCCGAATCCGGTTGATGTTATGCGATACCGATGCGAAAAAAAATGTCCGACCTCAAATCCGGATCCTCTGGGGGGGACGGCTGGGCCCAAGTATTCCACATGACCATTGAAAGACTCGAGGGATCCCACTGAAAATTGGGTCGCCGGATTATCCTTGTCCGGAAAGGCAATCGTTCCCCCGACGGTGATATTATCGTCATGATACAGATCAGCATGCTCAATCACATAGGTTCTGCCAGTGTCGGCTGCATAAAACGAAAGTTCATGAATTTGTTCATTGGTGGCCGAACGTTGCTCGGTCATCGAGTTGTTCGTTCCCGCTGTCGCAATGACGGTTAGAATGGATAAAATAATGAGCACCACCACGATCATATAGCCATCTTCATTATTTATTTTTATTATGTTCATGACCTCCAAACCTTCCCCTGACTATAACTCGTGTATGATGTATTGAATGTTAACATCCTTTGCATTGGGATTCGCACAGCGAACCGTCACAAATACGGTTTTGCTTTCGTTGGTCCCATCGCCATCGATATCAGATTCAGTGACAATCCAGTTGATAGTGTAAGCGCCCTCGATGACTTCGTGCGGGTTTAATGCCGGATTCATGGCGTCGCCGTTATAGTCTGAAACCATAAGCGCTTCTATTTGATTGGCTGCCAATGCGGTGGCCTCGCCGGACATTCGCGCAGATGCATTCGCATTGATCGATGTCACCTGCAGGCTCGCGACCGCAAGAATCCCGATAGAAAAAATGGCAATGACAATCAGCACTTCAACAAAAGTAAAACCCCGATCATTCATGGGATGGGTCATCTGGGTGTGTTGGGCACTAAACATATATTGGTTCCTTAATTGAAAGCCAGGTTTCGGCAATCCACTCTCCGCGTCAATGTCCGGCTAACCGTCTTACCGCGGCCAGCTGGCTCTTCGTGGGTGACTAAAATTTCAAGGATTCTGATGTCTGACAGTTTATCATCTGGGACCCGGGGCGGGCTCAGACCATAATCGATCAAATCGTTGTTTTGGGCATCAAAGTAAGCAAAATCAAGATTGGCGATATTGTTGATCAATGCGGCAGCGTTTGGACTGGAACCTGTCTCGTAGAGGGTCTGCATGACTTGGTTACTTTGAAAATTGTAAGTAATCTCCTCAAAATTCGTCTCGTCCACAATCCCATTGAACTCACCACTACCACTTTCAATACTATCGGCGGTGAAGCGAATCTTGGTCTGAGAGGCATATTCAATGCCGAAATTATCACTGCCGGTCGGATCGAGACCTGCATGCCGGATGTCTCTTGCCATCAGTCCGATCGCTGATCGGAGATTTTGCTGCACATTGGCGGCTACATTTTGGGTGGTAAAATTTTTATTGGCAATTGAGAAGACACTATAAATGGCAGCCAATACAATCGATGAAATTGACAGCGCCAGCACCAATTCAACAAGTGTCAGCCCTCTTTTCGATTGTAAAAAGTTAATGTTAATTGTCGCCATACGATTTGTTCCTCATGTGAATTTCAGGCGCCTAACGGGATGGTTTGTATTCAACCCGTTTTGCATTTTTCTTGAGCTCCGCTTGTAAAAACGCCATGAGATCTTTGATTAATTCGGCCAACCCGACGGTTGAATGGCGCCCCTGGGTCGAATCCGAGGCTATAAAATCCACCGGCTTTGGCAGACCATCTGCTTTTTTATAAATTGAAGATAGTTTATGGTAAGCGGCTTGAGTCTGACCATTTTCAATCTGCAATGCCGCTGTTTTAACCATTTCCCGGATGGTGTGGAGTCTGTTATGAGCTGATTTTCCAGGTCCATTTCCTACCATCATGGCATCCATGTAGGCATGGATTTCTTGAATTTTATGGATCAAGATAGCTTGGTTCACAACGCCTGTGCCGTTAAAGGCCACTGTAATGGGTATCGGTGAATTCGTCCAAATCCTTAACACATTCGAACAATCACCGGTCACCGAGGGCGCGTAAGCCACATCAATCTCTAATTTTCCGCCAGCTGGAACCAGGTCAAACTTATTTTGATTGATCACGGTAAAATCAAGGCAGCCATCGGATAAGAAGGCAATGCCCGTAACTTCGACTGCAATGCTTTCTTTATTGTAAATCGTCACCGTTGTGATGCTGGTGGT
>JASFGH010000184.1:0-7486 GCA_050123865.1 Desulfobacterales bacterium
CAGGATCTGAGTTGATCTTCGCTTTTAAAGCCCCTATCTTCCAGCATCACCCAGCCCTTCATCGGTTTGCCGGTGATATCAAACGGCCGAGCATATGCCTTTTTGAATGCTTCGTTGGAGGTTTTTTCTCCTAACCGCAGGATAAGGTAATCTTTATAGACCCCACAGACCATGTTCCCCTTCAGCAGGTGACAGACACCGCCGAACATTTTTTTGGCCTCGGTATTTTTCCAGCGACCCACAATTTTGGAGATGCGGGCATCGATTTTTTCGTTGTATGGCATGTTCTTGTCCTTTCGTCTAATCCACGCTTGGCGTCATTTGCATGCCCGGTGCATCTGTCGGGCGTTTGCGAAAACCAAATTTTTTATAAAAAGCGCTTTTACCCTTGGCAGCAAACAACCAGATAATCCGGATGCCCCTGGAGCGGCAATGCGCGATCAATTTATCCAGCAGGGTGCTGCCAATGCCCTGGCCTTGGTAGCTCGGATTGACAATCAGATCGCAGATCAGGGCATATAACACGCCGTCGGATATGATGCGCCCAAAGCCGACCAGGCGGTGGTTCTCGTAAGCCGACAGCACATACCAGCTGTCGGATATGGCCTGATGAAGTTCCTCTGGACTGGCCTGATAGGATTTGTTCCAGCCGGTGGTTTCAAACAGTCGACCGTAACCAATAGCCGGAGGTGGTTGCTCATGATAGGCAATCGCAGATTTGCTCATGGCAGTAAACCTTTTTGTGATTTCAACTCATTTGGAGATCGTTATCGTAGATAACACAGCCGGCGTTTATACCGCTTGTCATATTAATGTTCCGAAAAAAAGGATGGCGGCATAAGTGTTGAAGCAAAAAAGCGTTCCGCAATCGGAACGTTTTTTTGACAACCACTGTAAATGGCATGTTGGCAGGTACCATATTAGACAACCCCACTATTTTCAATAGCATTGAGGCTGCCGGCGTATATCCCGTTTAACAGCGAATTCAAGGCAGGCAAAATGATTAAACCCATATAAACATACATGACCGGCGGCTATCGGATTGGACGAAAAAAATGAGATTGTTACGAAATCACCGGCCGATCCTTATCTTTAGCTGTCTGTTTTTTTCGGCTTCTTGTCAAAAAGATATTCATCTAATTTCTGCAATTGGTCTTCTTTCGGATCGTTGAAGCTGGCGCCCACATGGATCTCATCACCTGTATCACGCATGTGCTTGGCATTGCAGTCAAAGTGTAGAGCATCCGTCTTACCGGGGACCTGGATCTCAAGACCAAAATCAGGCAGCTTACCGACTGAAGAAAATCGGACATCTGAACTTTTCGGGTAGGTAACTAAGGCGCCACCCAATGACAGGTCCAGAACAACCCCCGGCACCGCTTTATGAGTTTGGCCTTCTGCAAAAGTCGTTTCCGTTGGCACCGTAATTTTTTTGCGTTCAAACTCGCGTCGCTCGGCACCATAGTCAACGTTACTGAGAAACCCTTCACGGGTTAAAAAATCCATGATGATCTTGTGCAGTAATGAGGCCACAGAGCGCTGCTCTTTGTTCGAAGCCCGCTGAAGCGCATCGCGAACTTTGCTGTTCATTCGTAAGGAAAAGATCCTATCTTTTTTCATCGTAAGCTTTAGACCCGTGGTTTTCCGTCCCCACCCTGCAGTGGGTTTGGCTTTGTCAGAAAAGAAAGATCAAATTTATAGTAAGTATAGTTTTAAAAGTAATACATTGTCAATACATTTTATCTGGTCTTTAATATCTGATCTCCGATCAAAAGAAATCAAGAGTTCGTCAACCATTCTATAGAAGACACTATTTGTTCCGCTGCAGGTGGTTATCGCAAAATAGGATTGGTTGACATTTCGAATAGGCAGCTTAACTTATCGTCAACTCAATGGCAAAGCGCATGTCAGGCGACAAGCGAACGCTCAGAAATGGAGAGTATGAAATGGCGTTTGAAACCAAGGAGCAGGTTCTGGAACGGATTATAAGCCGCGAGAAACCCATCTGTCCCCATTGCGGTGAGGAAATGAACCTGTGGGAAGTCCCACCGGTGAACATGGGCGACGGCCTCGGCTGGGGAACCCCTTATCTGTATATTTGCTTTAATGATCATTGTAATTGCTATGCAAAGGGCTGGGATCACGTAAAAGAAAATTATGCGCATAATGCGTCATATCGATGCATGAACTATCCAGGGACCGAAACATTTGAAATTATACCGGTATTCAGCAGTATGGGAGGTCGGGGTCAGGTTATCGACGATCAGGTGATAGCCGAACAGGAAGCTTTGAAAGAGGCAACCAAAAAGGGGTTTTCAGTCCTTGCCGACTGCTATGTCAGCAAAGACGGCCCTCAGGTTCTCATGATTCTGCTCGATGTAACAGAGCCGATGCGTGTGAGAGTTAAGGCCGCCGAAATGATCGGAGACATCGGTGAGCCGGAGGCCATCGAGCCTATTCAGAATGTCCAGTTCGGCAATAAAATTCTGCAAGAAAAGGTTGAAGCCGCCATTTCAAATATTCACAAAAGATTTTATACTCGGGAATGCCCTTTTTGCGCGGAAATCATCAAAAAGAGGGCTAAGATTTGTAAGCATTGTGGCAAAGAGGTCTCCGGCCTCTAAATTGGAATTTAAATTCCATATTTTGCTCGATAGCTGCGTTGTAAAGCAGCCCAAAATGCTCACGTACTAACGTGTACGCTCCGCTTTCAGCCTGCTTTACGCCTTGCTATCAAACAAAATCTGAGATTTTAGTGCCAATTTAATCAAATCAATTATACTCCATAAGTCCATCTCCTCTTGTCCTATCGAATAATCCAGTTTTGAAATAGAGGTTCTAAAAAAACAAACTGAAATTGATAAAAAAAATTTAAGGTTTTTGTTAGATAACCGATATTTATAGCATGAAAAAACTTGACCGCCGAAAATTCCCCCGGATTAAGGTGTGCAATCCAGTGGCCTATGATTTCATGGACAAGAATGGTGTTCTGTGCGAACAGAATATGGGAATTGCCCTGGACATCAGCCAAAACGGCATTCTGCTGGAAACCGCCCAGATGATCCAGCAAAAGAATATCTATCTAGTATTTGTAGATCTGGAAGATAGTATGACCAGGATCATTGGAAGGGTGGTTTTTTCCGTCAAGAATAAAGACGGGAATTATAAAAGCGGAATCAATTTTCAAGGCGATTCTGATGAAAATATCGCTTTCGCTACCAAATTAATAGAAGCCTATCAGCAATTAGAGTCAGAGCCCATCTCAATTAATGGTGCCCGAGTTTAATCCTTAGTCCACTTTGATACCGTAGGCCGTAAACCCTTTGCCCTATTTTATATTCCGTCCTACGTTGACATTCATACTGTCGAAGGATCGAAATATCAAAGATTCACGTTCCCGCTTTTCTTCGGGAAAAGGCTGCAGGTCCAGGTAGCTTAGCTTTTCATTGGCCTCATCTTTTGACGGTAGGGCATCCAGCCCCTCTCCCAGCTTGCGGCCGGAAACCGTATCCAGCACGATCGCCGTGTGGCCGTCGGATACGACGCTGAGCGGAATCTGATTTTCGCCCAGCAGCCGGGCAGCTGCCAGTATTTCTCTTTCCCGCGACCCCAGGGAAGCCGCCGCACATTTAAACGCCATGAATCGCGTGCGACCGCCGTCGATAAGGATGATCAGGTCAATTTGCGAGCGGTAAGGTTGACCGGAAATGGTTATTTCGATGTCCACATCAACTTCGATATCCTCTTTGGCATAACCTTTTTGTGAGACCAAAAATTTTTCCACCCTCTGCCGGTTTTCCTCAGCCCCCACATTGGGAATTTCTTTGCCGGTCACAAAATCAGTGGTCATTGAATAGGGTTTTAGCGTTTTTGTCATCGTAATATTTCATCACAGCGCTCAAAGAGAACGCAGAGAATTAAGTTTAAATAAAAGCTTTCTTCACCGGCTTCCCGATACAAGCGCTCAGTCCTATTGTTTTGAGCTTAGCAGCTTTTTCAGGGCCGGAGTTTCAATCCGTTTGGCATCCACCCAGAGGCCTTCAAGATCAAAAAATTCACGAACCGGCTCGTAAAAAATGTGGATGACCACGTCACCGTAATCCAGCAAGACCCAATGGCCCTGGCTGGTGCCTTCAACACTCAGGGGTTTAATTTTATGCTTTTTTAAATGATCAACCGTAGCGTCTGCAATCGCATTTACCTGGCGGTTCGACCGCCCGCTGCAGATAATAAATGCATCGGCAATGGAGGTCAGGCTCTGGACATCTAAAATAACTAAGTTCAATGCTTTCTTTTTCGTTACTGCTTCTATGAAAATATCAAGCGCAGCAGCCGCGTCTTTGCTCATGTATAAAGTCCTTTGTGGTGTATATATTCTGCTACTTGGGCGGGCACCCAATTTTCGATGGCTTGTTTTTGTTTAATTGCTTGCCGGACTTTGGTCGAAGAAATATCCAGCGCATTGACGTCACAGATATAGATGGGCTGAAGGCCCGCGTTTATAAAACAGTCTTGGGCGTCTGAAAACCGATAATTTGCAGCTATGGCGGACATAAGATAATCCCCAAGGTGTTTCCAGCTCTGCTGCACACTTTGATGCCGATCATCAGGTCGGGCCATAATGATCACAGAGATCTGTTCGAGCAATTCCCGATGAGATTTCCAGGTGTCGATTTCACGAAAAGCATCCATACCCATGATCAAAAAAATCTGCGCATCATCAGGCTGGGAGCTTTTAAAATGGTAGACGGTATCAATTGTATACGACGGCCCGCTGCGCTGCAGTTCGACATCGGAAACAGTTATTCCGTTCATGTCGCCGATCGCCAGATGAATCATCGCAAGGCGGTCATCGGCACTGGCCACCGCGACCGGTGCTTTATGGGGGGGCAATGCCGCTGGAATTAAATAAATGGCATCCAGATTAAAGATTTTTTTAACTTCTGATGCGGCCCGCAGATGCCCCCGGTGAATGGGATCAAAAGTGCCGCCGAATAGTCCAATGCGCATATTATTGCAATACCATAATCCTTAAGTGCGAATCAAATACTTGCTTGCCGGGCAATCATTTGTCCGAATCGATTCGATCCCCTTTTTTATTCCCGGCTTGGTCGAGCAGTTCGATTATTCGCGAAAGCAAGCGCTTTATCCCCCGGTTTTCTTTCGCCGAAATCAAAAAGACCGGTTCCGGATCGAGCGCAGCCACAAAGGCCTCTGCCGCCTCGGGGGCGCCCGGCAAATCCATTTTGTTGAGCGCAACGATTTGCGGCTTTTCGGTCAACTGCGGATTAAAGGATGTTAATTCCCGGTTGACGGTTTTAAAATGACGACGGGGATGTTTCGGGTCAATGTCCCCGGCATCGATCAGGTGAATCAAAATGCGGGTGCGCTCAATATGCCGCAGAAACTGGGTGCCGAGACCTGCACCCTGGTGGGCGCCTTCAATTAAACCGGGAATATCAGCCACCACAAACGGGTCGCCCCAATCGGTTTCAACAACGCCAAGTGTGGGGGTCAGGGTGGTAAACGGGTAATTCGCAATTTTAGGAGCAGCTGATGACATCACGCTGATCAGCGTGGATTTGCCGGCATTGGGCAGGCCGATAATGCCCACGTCGGCTAAAAGTTTGAGCTCCAGTTTGAGTTCGCGGATCTGCCCGGCTTCGCCGGGCTGAGCATAACGAGGTGTTCGGTTGGTCGATGTTTTAAAATGTGCATTCCCGAGGCCGCCCCGGCCGCCTTTTACGACCGTGAAAGATTCGCCGGCGGTGGTAAAGTCCTTTATTATTTCACCGGTAGCGGCATCTTTGACCAAGGTGCCGGGCGGAATTTCGATGATTAGATCCTGGCCGTTTCTGCCGGTCTTTTGCTTACCCTGACCGTGGGCACCTTTTTGGGCTTTAAACTGACGTTTGAATTGAAATGGATAGAGGGTGCGGCGGCGCAAAGAGCTCTTTAGAATGACATCTCCGCCTTTTCCGCCATCGCCGCCATCCGGGCCGCCGCGCGGCACATATTTTTCACGCCGCAAACTGACGCATCCCCGCCCGCCGTCACCGGACTGCACGGTGATCAGTGCTTCATCAATAAATTTCACTCGGCATGTACACTGACTTTTTTGCGTGAGCGGCCGACTCTTTCATAGGCAACAATACCATCGATCTTGGCAAAAAGCGTGTAATCCTTGCCCATGCCGACGTTATCACCCGGATGGATTCGGGTTCCCAGCTGACGTATGAGGATATTGCCGGCCTTTACCTTTTGGCCGCCGTAACGTTTGACACCGCGCCGTTGCGCGTTGCTGTCGCGTCCGTTTTTGGAACTTCCTGCTGCTTTTTTATGAGCCATGCTGATAACTCCCTGCTTGCTTTCACAAATTGTTTCTATAAAAATGCGAAATCCGAAACACGAAATTCTAAACAATCTCAAATTACCAAAATTCTAAATTAAAAACAAATAATACCTTATCGTAACGAGTAAGCCAATTGGGTGTTATTTGGCTTTATCCGTGGTTTTTTTTGTGGCTGCCGGTTTCTTAGGAGCCGTTTTCCTTGGGGCTGCTTTTTTCGCGGCCGTTTTTGGTGCGGTTGCCTTTTTGGCCGCAGGTTTCTTGGTTGCTACCTTCCGGGGCGCCGCTTTTTTGGCGGCCGGCTTGGGAGCCGCCTTTTTCGAGGATGCTGCTTTGGTTTCAGGTTTTTTTGTTTCTTTTTGCTTTGCCGCCGCTTTAGGGGCTTCTGCAACTTTCGCTTCGGCCGTTGCTTTCTTTTCTGTGGGTTTCACTTTTTCAACCACAGGCTTTTGGGCATCACTCTCAGGTTCAGCCTGCTTGCGAGCTTTTATGCCTTTGGCCCTTATGCTGTCTATTTTAATGGCCGTATATTGCTGGCGATGCCCTTGCTTGCGTCGATAGCGTTTGCGGCGCTTATATTTGAAAACGATAATTTTTTTTGCTTTACCCTGTTCGACAATGTGCCCTTCAACAGCCGCATCCGCCAGCAGGGGTTGGCCGATATTGACATCGGTGCCGTCGGAAATCATCAATACCTGGTCAAACGTCACCGGGCTGCCGACTTTGCCGGCAATCTTTTCAACCCGCAGTGTTTCACCTTCTTCAACTTTATATTGTTTACCGCCTGAAGTCACTACCGCATACATCGAATTCGCCTCCTTGATGAATAAGCCGCTTTTTCAGCGTTATAAAACCTGGAATAATTAACTTTTCAGAACTATTTGTCAAGAAAAAGTTGAAATTTATTGAAGAATAAACATATTATCGATGGTTGGCATTTATCATAAAGATTGGATATTTAAAGGAGTATAGAGATATGATTATCGCAAGCTTGGGGCAAGCGGAAGCATTCGACACGCAGAATGCGGTTGAGCGTGCAATCAAGCAGTGTCAGCAGCAACTTGAAGGGCACGCTCCCCAGGCCGGCATTGTTTTTGCCGGAATCAATTTCGACCATCGCTTGATGCTTGATGAAAT
>JASFGH010000185.1:0-7469 GCA_050123865.1 Desulfobacterales bacterium
CAGCGAATCGGAAAGAAAATCAGCTGCTTTTTGAGAAGACTGCTTTTCTTCACCGGACCCACCGGCATTTTTAAACAGCGGAACAGCCAGTGGAATTTTGCGTAAAAACGGTTTGGTGATGTCGATCACATCATACTCAGCCAAACTCAGGCTCGGTCCCAGTAAAATAACGCTCATAATCAGGATGTAAAGTTTTATTCCTCTTCTCATCATAGATCCTTGTCGCATAAGTCATCAACTTGAACTTATCTCAAAATTCGAGACCAGTTTTATTCTCGTTTTATTCCTTCCGGGCCAAATCTTAAACCAATCTTATAATATGGACGCACATAGTCGTTTGGCAGCGGGGGCAATGGATTTGATTTGACCAAAGCTTTATAGGCCGAATCATCCAAGTACGCGTTACCGGATTTTTTGTCAAACCAAATGTCCTCTATTTCTCCATTACGCAAAACTTTAATTGCTAAAATAGCCTCCAGTTCGGTGCTTTCGCCGACAAGTTGTTGTGAAAAAGCCCAATTTTTTTGAATCTGGTACTGAATCTCGGCCTGATAAATCAAGATCGATTCCTGAACGCGAGCACCGCCGCTTCCGGACCCACCCGTCGGGCCGACGGAACCGGTCCCAGCTCGGGGGGTTGTGCCCACCGAGCCGCCACCCGTTCGCGTTTCAGATGCGGCGACTTTGCGTTTTAATTCTTCAATCGCCGATGCGACCGAATCGGTTTCGGTTTTCTCTACCTTTTTTTCAATGCGGTCGATTGCTGAGTCAATGAGCTTTGACCGATCAAGGGTTTTTTTCTTCAACGATTTTTTGGGCTTGGCCTTTTTGGGCGCCAACGATACCGCTTCGCGCGGCTTTTTGACAACCGGAACCGGTTTGGGTTCCGGTGCTTTAACGGCGGGTTTCTCAGGTGGTTTTTTTACAACCGTCTCCGACTTTGCAGGTGCGGGCGCGGGCCCACCGGCCGGCGGGCCCGAGGGCAGTGAAACAAGGCTGACGTTCACCACCCCGGATCGAAACCGCGGGTCCGATCCGAATTCGGGCATAAAAATCAACCCGCAGATCAGGATTAGGTGGAAAAGAAATGATACGCCAAAAGGCCACACGAGTGATTGAGGCTGGGGTTGCTTCCCACGGTATTGCCTGGCGTAAGTGTGTTGGGTTACCTTCATGGCTATTTCGATCTCGACTTTTTGCTTTCTTTATCGAACTTTTCAGGTTCGGTGACCATTCCCAATTTGTCAACACCGGCGCCTTTGATTTCCGCCATGACCTGAGCCACGATTCCCCAGGTAATGGCTTTATCGGCTTTGAGAAACACTTCGCGTTCGGCCCGCCCTTGCAGAATGCTTTTCAGTTTTTCCCCGAGGCCGTCGACGGAGACCTTAAAGTCATTGATAAAGACCTCATTTTGCGTGTTGAGGGTAATGATCAAATGCTCCTTTTCAGATTCCAGCGGTTCGGCGGTGGCTTCCGGCAAGGCGACATCCATACCTTGCATCATCATCGGCGCGGTCACCATAAAAATAATCAGCAGCACCAGCATGACATCAACAAACGGCGTGACATTGATGTCGGACATCAATTGACCGTTTTTATCACCGGCTTTCATGATCTTCTCCTCTCTACCCGCAGAATATCACGCTCGACGATGTTCAATAAATCCGCCGAGAAGCTATCCAGTTCAGATTCGACCACGCGTATTTTGCTCATGAAAAAATTATATGCGATGACGGCCGGAATCGCCGCAGCCAGACCGGCTGCGGTGGCCACCAGCGCCTCTGAGATACCCGGTGCCACAACCGCAAGATTGGCTGAACCTTTCTGCCCGATACCGACAAAAGAATTCATTATACCCCAGACCGTGCCGAACAGTCCGATAAAGGGTGCCGTATTGCCGGTGGTGGCTAAAAAGGGCACCATCTGGGTCATGCGGGTCATTTCGGTGGTAATGGCGCGACGCAAGGCGCGTTTGATGTTGTCGGTGCCGGTAAACCGGGCATCCAGCGACATGCCCGGGCTGCCGGCCTGTTTGTTTATCACCGGATCCGCAGGAGCGCTCGGTGCTGCAGATTGACTCGTCTTCTTGAGCTCTACATAGCCGATCCGGAAAATGCGTGCCTGGGGGCTGCCGGGCAGCTGCTTTGCCTTGGCAAACGCATTGGACAGATCGCGGCTTTTCCAGAAAAATTCACTAAACTCAGCCGATTCCTTGAAGGCCTTTCGGATGTAGCGATACTTTATCAAAATGATGGCCCAGGACATAATTGAAAAAAACAGCAACAACAGCATGACAAACTGAACCATGGGTCCCGCGTTACTGATCATATGGACGATATCAAGCTCAACTATACCCATAAACAGTTTTCCCCTTCATCGTTTGGATTAAGAATTTCGACGGCAAAAAGCATCCGGCAGCGGCCAGGTTGATGTGGCAATAATTTGTTGAAATGGTTTTTTATATGGATAAACACTTTAAAGTATAATGAATATAGGTAAAGTGTCAACAGGTTTGAATGCCGCCATCACGGTCAATTTAAGGGTTGCGTTTAAAGACATCCCTCAATATGGTGTCGACTATCCAAGAGGTTCCAGTGTTCAGGTGTCAGGTTTCAGAAGGCTGCTACCCGATTTCAATGCCCAGATAGCAACTGACAAGATGCCTCTTTTACGCCCCGTCGCTGTTTTCTGACCTGTGATGACTGTGCCCTGACACCTGAAACCTGACATCCGAAACCTGTAAACTTGCTGAGGAGCGACCATGAAAGATATTGCCAATCTGCTGTTTGAAGCAAAAATGCTCAAAGAAATCCCACGCTCAGGATTTCAATTTCTGGGGACCGGCAAAGAATCCATCGCGGAACACGTTTTCAGTACAACCTTTATTGCTTATGTGCTGGCACAACTGCAGCCTGACGTCGACGCCCTCAAACTGATCAGCATGTGCCTGGTCCACGATTTAGCCGAAGCCAGGACGGGCGATTTGAATTCGGTGCATAAAGTTTACGTTAAGGCCAACGAGGCCAAAGCCCTTGAAGACACAACCAGCGGGCTTCCATTTGGTTCTGCTATTACCGATTTGATTCAGGAGTTCAATCAGAATAGCTCCGTAGAAGCCCGCTTGGCCCATGATGCTGATCAAATAGCGCTCATTCTTGAGCTCAAATATTTGTCGGATAGCGGATATTCGCCTCCGGATTTGTGGCTGCCACACGTGCTCGGCCGCGTTCAAACGAAAATCGGCAAAGATATCACCCGCGCCATAATGGAAACCCATCGCGATGACTGGTGGCTCAATAATGTTGTTGACACCGATTGAAGAAACGATTAAAAATTGATTTTTTATCAAACTTAATTTTGTGTGTAATAGTATACACTTATGTCCTTAATTGTATACATTGGAGGTTAAATTGAGCTGGCTGATTCAAACCTTTAGCTCGTCTATTGGCAAAAAGCTTTTGATGGCCGTTACCGGTCTGAGTTTCATCGGTTTTCTGGTTGCCCACCTGGCCGGTAACCTGACCCTTTACGCGGGGGGCGCAGCCTTCAACGCGTACGCTGAAAAACTTCATTCACTGGGTCCGGTCCTTACGGTTTTTGAATTGGCTCTGCTGGCGCTGGCCTTGATCCATGTGATCACCGGCATCACCCTTTTTTTTCAGAACTACAAAGCAAGATTTGTGCCTTATGAAAAAGACGAGGCCGCTGGCGGGCGCACCCTGAGTTCTCTGACAATGCCCTATACCGGGTTTATCATTCTGGGATTTGTTGTTTTTCATTTGATTAATTTCAGTTTCGTGGACAAAAGCGATCGAACGATTTTTGAAATTGTGCGCACTGCTTTTGCCAACCCGGTCTATATGACCATTTATGTTGTGGTAATGATTATTGTCGCCTTGCATGTCCGCCATGGTTTTTGGAGTGCATTTCAAACGCTGGGGGCCAACCATCCGAAGTATATGCCGGCCCTGATGGTGCTCAGCGTAATTGTCGGCGTGATTATCGGTATAGGATTTGGACTGTTACCGTTGTATATGTGGGCCGTCGGGTAGCGCTTCCTTTGAGCAATAGACGCTCAGTTGAAGGCGTTTCGTTAATCGCGATGGGTTATTGGTTAACGAATAACAGATAACTTTCTGATGAAGGGAAAAGTACAATGCAATTTGATGCGCACATACCGGCAGGCCCGCTGACCGATAAATGGGACCGTCACCGCTTTGAACTCAAGTTGGTCAACCCTGCCAATAAGCGCAAATTTGAGATCATCGTGGTCGGTACAGGCTTAGCCGGCGCGTCGGCCTCTGCCAGCCTCGCGGAGTTGGGCTATCATGTCAAGACGTTCTGCATTCAGGATTCACCGCGGCGGGCGCACAGTATTGCAGCCCAGGGGGGAATCAATGCCGCCAAAAACTACACTAATGAAGGCGACAGCATCTGGCGCCTGTTTTATGATACCATAAAAGGCGGCGATTACCGTTCGCGCGAAGGCAATGTCTATCGCCTTGCCCAGCTGAGCAACCATATTATTGATCAATGCGTCGCCCAGGGCGTTCCGTTTGCCAGAGATTACGGTGGCTTGCTCGCCAACCGCTCTTTCGGCGGCTCCCAGGTCTCCCGGACGTTTTACGCTCGCGGGCAAACCGGCCAGCAGTTACTGCTGGGCGCTTACAGCGCCTTGATGCGCCAGGTCGGTGTCGGAATGGTTACCTTACTGCCGCGACGGGAAATGATGGATCTGGTGCTGATCAACGGACAGGCCCGCGGCATTGTCGCCCGGAACCTAATCAATGGCGAACTGGAAAGCCATGCCGCCGATGCGGTCGTGCTGTGTACGGGCGGCTACGGTAATGTGTATTATCTGTCCACCAATGCCGAATCTTCCAATGTCGGCGCCGGCTTTCGCGCCTATCGCAAAGGGGCCATGTTCGCCAACCCCTGCTTCACCCAGATTCATCCCACCTGTATCCCGCATACCGGTGATCATCAGTCCAAACTGACCCTGATGAGCGAAAGCCTCCGCAACGACGGTCGCGTCTGGGTACCGCAAAATCCCGGTGATATCAGGGATCCCCAGGATATTCCCGAAGCGGATCGCGATTACTATCTGGAGCGAAAATATCCCAGTTTCGGCAATCTGGTGCCCCGCGATGTGGCTTCACGGGCAGCCAAGGCCCAGTGCGACTCCGGCAAAGGGGTCGGCCTGACACGCTGTGCGGTGTATCTGGACTTTGCCGATGCTATTCATCGTGATGGCCGGGAGACCATCGCCAAAAAATACGGCAACCTTTTCGATATGTACGAGTTGATCACCGATGATTCGCCCTATGAAAAGCCGATGATGATATACCCGGCATCGCATTACACCATGGGCGGTTTGTGGGTCGATTACAACCTGATGAGCACCATTCCTGGCTTATTCGTCCTCGGGGAAGCCAATTTTTCAGATCACGGTGCCAACCGTTTAGGGGCCAGCGCCCTGATGCAGGGATTGGCCGACGGTTACTTTATTATTCCCTATACGATTGGCGGGTACTTTGCCGGTACAACGCTCCCGGCGGCAACCACTGACCATACCGCCTTCAAAGACAGCACCCACGCAGCCCGCGAGGGTATCGCCAGGCTGATGTCCATCAATGGCAGGCGCACGGTCGATAACTTTGCCCGGGAACTGGGCCGGGTCATGTGGGATTTTTGCGGCATGTCCCGTGATGAGCAGGGACTTAAAAAGGCGCTGACCCTGATTCAAGAACTGCGCGCCGAACTCTGGGAAAATCTGTTGGTGCCCGGCCTGGACAAAGATTACAACAAGAGCCTTGAAAAAGCCGGTCGCCTAGTGGACGGTCTTGAATTTGCTGAAATCATGATTTACGACGCCTTAAATCGCACCGAATCGTGCGGCGGCCATTTTCGTGAAGAATCGCAAACCGAAGAAGGCGAAGCCAAACGCGATGATGAGAATTTTTCCCATGTTTCGATCTGGGAACATGCCGGTAGCGATCGGAAACCCAATTTGCATAAAGAACCCCTGGTGTTTGAAAATGTAGAGTTGAGCCAAAGGAGTTATAAGTGAAAAAACTGCCCAAAACGATTGATCTCACCCTGAAGGTCTGGCGCCAGCAACAAAACGAAAAAAAAGGGCATTTTGAAACCGTCGCCGCTAAAAATATATCCGTGCATATGTCCTTTATCGAAATGCTTGATTCCGTCAACGAAAAACTGACGCTGGAGGGTAAGGAGCCAATTGCATTTGACAATGATTGCCGCGAAGGCATCTGCGGCACCTGCGGTGCCGTGATTGACGGCCGCGCCCATGGCCCGCAAAAAGCAACCACTTTATGCCAGCTTCACATGCGACAATTTTCAGAGGGAGATACGATCGTGGTGGAACCCTTTCGTGCACGGGCGTTTAAAGTCGTTAAAGATCTGGTGGTCGACCGCGGTGCGCTTGATAAAATCATGGCGGCCGGCGGGTACATATCGGCCAATACCGGTGGCGCGCCGGATGGCAATGCGCTTCCCATCGCCCAGGAAATTGCGGAGAAGGCGATGGATGCCGCCGCCTGTATCGGATGCGGCGCCTGTGTTGCCGCATGCCCCAGTGCTTCGGCGATGCTTTTTGTCAGCGGTAAGGTTTCGCAACTGGCCCTGCTGCCCCAGGGCAAACCGGAAGCTGCAAGGCGGGCCCTGCGGATGGTGAAAACCATGGATGCCTGCGGTTTTGGAAACTGTTCCAATCACCGTGAATGTGAAAACGCCTGCCCCAAGGAGCTGTCCATCATCAATATTGCGCGGCTCAACCGCGAATTCGTGAAGGCCAGCTTTTTCTCGAATGAAACCTAACTGACAATTTTAATTTCAAAAGACCGCAAAAAAGAAAAACCAGCTGCCCGCAGGCGCCCTATTACCGAATGTTCGGATCCGCTACACCGTTTCCCCGCTTACGATTCAGCAGACTGAGGTGTTCTGAACAGACGGGCGTTTAACTCTAAAGGCCTAATCGATACGATCGAATAATCGAGGTGCATCATGGAGCAATTGAATACCTTATATGCCAGACTTGAAACCACACTCGGATTAGAGGCCCCTTATTTGAAAATGGCATTGAAAGTGACCCTGACACTGGCTGCTTTTGTTGTTGCGTGGTTTATCCTGCGACTCGTTTTATCGTTTATTGAAAGGCGCATGAAAAAGATCAACCTGATTGAAATTCAGGAGGCGCTCTTTAAGATTTTTCACAAAGCGCTGTTTTATGCACTGGTATTGGTGACCGGAACTTACCTGATCGATTTATCCAACATTCCGTTTCTACGAAACATTTTTTACGCCCTTTTTATCATCCTGTTTGCCGGGCCGATCAAAAATTTTTTGATCGTCACGATCCGCTATCTGCAGTCACGTGTGGCCAAAAAAACCGAGAGCAAAATCGATGACATCGTCTTTGACTTACTCATCCGATTCTCAGACTT
>JASFGH010000186.1:0-7467 GCA_050123865.1 Desulfobacterales bacterium
GCCGCAATCTGCATATGCTTAAGAGCGGGACAGTCAACAGCGATGGCGGGCAGGCAGCCGCAGCCAACCTGTGTTAGTTATTGGTTATTTGTTATTGGTTATTAGTTGTTGGTTATTGGTGATGATGACCCATGGTTTTAGAATTCATTCTAATAACGAATAACCGTTGCCTTAATTTTGCACGAGTTGGAGGCTTTCATATGCAAGGCATTTAAGGGCGAAGCTATAGTGAACTATGCTTCGACCTTAATAACACAGCAGATGGAAGCCTCCGGCTCGCCCGAAGGGTGAAAATTAATGCGATAAAATGATTTTCATTCATTATACTTTACAGGTACTTTTTTTGAATTTCTATGCTTTGCTGGACGTGCTGCCGTTTAGTGGTTGTAAAAAACATTCTGGTTTTTAAAGGTTTTTTCTACAACCACTTATGCCGCAATTCCGTTATTCAAGACAGTATTTGGAAAAGCGGTGAAAAGACAATCTCAACTTCGCATTAATTTTCATGCAATATTCAGGTATTAATTTTGTTGCAAGGATCAGGGTTTATCTTGCTAAACCCAAAAACAGCTTTAAATTAATTTTAATTTTTAAAATAATCTCTAAAACTCAAATCGCAATTCAATAGAGTACCGAAGTTGATTTCATTTGGTCGTGATATCCGATTTGGAGGCTTAACGTGACAGAACCAGCAGATGTTGTCGTCGTATCACCCCACCCGGACGACGCTGAATTCGGGGTGGCCGGAACGGTCGCCCGCTGGACACAGCAGGACAAACAGGTGGTATATGTGGTGTGCACAAACGGAAATAAGGGCAGCAGTGATCCGGACATGAAACCGAATGCTCTGGCCGAAATCCGGCAAACCGAGCAGCGGGCCGCCGCTGAAATTCTGGGTGTGCGGGAGGTTGTTTTTCTGGGAAATCCGGACCAGGGACTCGAAGACACACCGGAATTCAGAAAACAAATTGTGCGCATGATCCGTCTGTACCGGCCGCATACGGTTGTGACCGCCGATCCATATCGCCGCTATATCTGGCACCGGGACCATCGCATTGCCGGCCAGGTCACCATCGATGCGGTGTTCCCCTATGCCCGCGATCATCTGGCGTACCCGAATTTGCTTGAAGAGGGCTTGCAGCCCCACAAAGTAAAGGAAATGCTTTTCTGGGCGTCAGAAAATATCAATTATCTATCCAACATCACCGATACATTTGACCTTAAGCTGCAAGCATTACGCTGTCATAAAAGCCAGGTCCAATCGATGAAGGTATCGGATCTTGAGAACTGGTTGCGACAACGCTGTAGGGATCTGGCAGAAGGTGAGGATTTTGACCTGGCCGAAGCCTTTCACCGCGAAGAAATCAGCTGGTAGTTTCAGATTACAGAAGACGGAAGTCAGATGTCAGAGAACAGAAAACAGACGAAGAAAATTATAAAATACAGATACGTTTACATTATCTGTAATTTTAAGATGACTATTTTTTTGCAGATATTTATAGAGATATCAAAGGGTGAACCAAATTTTAAGGATTCATATCGAACGAGCATTTACCTTTTATCCCCCGACTTTATTGGTGTCAATGGCATCAACAAAAGTTGATTCCTTAATCAATTATTTGAAGACCAAAATCGTGTTCATGTAGTTTTTTTATTTTTTTTAAGTCATCACATGCCGTATTATTACCCAATCGACAGGCCTTGTTCAAAGCATTTTTCATGAACACTGGCTCATGCAAAATATAATGAGTTATGGCTTTGGCCATATAGATGCTGTCCCAGTTAGGGTATTTTTTTTCCAAATGGTCCAGATAAATTATCGTGATTCGCCATTTCTTTTCACGTAGCAGCCGGTATGCTTTGGCGATATCTCTTCCCGGATCAATTTCTGCAGAAATGGGTTGTTCCATTTCTTCCTGATAAGGCTCTTTTGCCTCTTTTTTTTCCTGTTTGGTGTCCTCCATCTCTGCTTTAACAAAATCTAAGGCCTGTATTTTGCATCTGATTCGAATTCGATATGTTGAGGTCTTCCCAACTGTTTCATGCTCTTCCTCTAATATCTCTGTCTGAATCTCCCTTGCTGTCAGACTGTATATCTCATCTTTATTCAGTTCATAGCTCTTAATAAGGCCTTTGCGTGACAGGTATCTTCCAGCCAAATCCACAGCCTTCCTTTTTGCATTGAAAAGTGCCACTCTTTTTGCCAAATCAGAAGTGGAGTCAGCCGCCATTCTATAATTTCCTTCAGTTTCTGTCTCAAAAATATTATTTTCTTCTGCCGTAGAAGCAACGCTATTAATCGAGAACAAAATCAACAAAACTGCCATAATAAAATTGCGCATGATTACCCGACCTCTTCTTTTTTGCTTAGAAAATGTTTTAACCCATCAAAGGGCAATAAATGAGATAATATGCAGAAACTCTATCTTATGAAAACCTTTGGTATCATAAAATATCACAAATTGGCTTAAATTGCAGATTAGTAGATGAAACCACAACCTAATTTGGTGATTGCTAATTGACTGAGGGGGGATTTTTCTTAATTTGACCGCGGAATGATATATCAGCGACTTCATCGTGCAAAATCATGATTAAGGCAGTGTAGCGAAAGTACAGAATTCAAATCTAACATAAAGGGTTAGACGGAAAATCAAATCTGTCTTCTGACATCTGTCCTCTGACCTCTGATCACGACATCGACCAGGTCACATCGCCGCACAGATCCGGATCATGAGGTCTGGCGGCAAAGGCCTCAAAGGCCTGCTTTTCCTTTCCTAAAACAGTGGCATCCCCGTGACCGGGAAATACCTGTGTATCATCTGGCAGGACAAAGATTTTTTTCTGCAGGGATTCGACTATTTGTTTAAAGTCGGCTGGAAATCCGGTCTTACCGGGTCCATCCGGAAACAGGGTATCACCGGATATCAGATAGCCCTCGGTGAAGAAGCATAGGCTGCCAGGAGTATGTCCCGGTGTATGCAGGACGACAATGCGGATATTACCCAATGTTATAACTTCGCCATCGGCCAGCAGCGTATCCGCCGGAATGGGCAGCCTGGCGGCATCGGCAGCATGGGCTGCAATCGGAACCTTTAGGGCGGATTTTAATTCCGCCAGGGCCCCGGTATGATCCATATGATTATGGGTCATCAGAATATATGTCGGATTTGTGGGCTCTAATCGATCCAACACTTTGGGAGCATCACCCGGGGCATCGACGACGAGGCTATCGTCAGTTTTTAAACAACGCACAATATATGAATTGGTGCCAAAGGGACCCAATTCATAGCGTTCAATCTGGATGGCCGCTGTTTTCACTACGGTAGCCATTATATCCTCCTGTGAGCATTTTATGAAATCTGCCCGGGTCTATTTTATTCTTTTAAGAGCCGCCGATAAAAAAAGCGCCTTTCAGCATACCGGGGAAAATGGCCAAACCCGAGCACTGCCGGACGAGATCACGCGGTAGTTCTTCATCCGAATAGCGCTTTAGCAATAACTCCTCCACAACGATGCGTGATTTGTCCACGATCAGATTGGGCACCTTTTCTTCAGCGGCAATAGCTGCGGGCAAAGCTGCCGCCTGGATGAATCCTAAAACCATCAGGATAAGAAGCGTCTTTTTCATAGCGGTTATGCTTGTATTGAGTTAGATGATGCTGAGATTTTGGATGTAGTGCCGAATTTGGTTAATCGATCTTAGCGCACCAGCCGTTTAATATTCGGAACTTCCAGATTCGAGGCTTCAACCTGCCAGTTGCCCCTGGTGTCCTGCCGGCCCTTGAGCAATCCTTGCTGTAACCACTGCCTGACGCCGTTTTCGGTGAGATACGTCATGTCTGCAAATTCAGTAACTGAAAAAGACTTTAGAACTTTTGGGGATCGCGTTGTTGCCGGTTTCTTGGGCGCAGCTGCGGCTCTTTTTTTCGGTGCGGTTGCCTTTTTTGCCGAAGCTGCGGCTCTTTTTTTTGGAGCAGCTGTTTTTTTCGCCGAAGCTACGGCCTTTTTCTTCGGAGCAGCTGTTTTTTTTGCCGGGGCTTTGGCTTTTTGGGGACGGGCTGTTACTTTTTTCGCCTTGGCAGCACCTTTTTTCTTTGGTTTTTTGGAAGGCTTCTTTTGCTCTTTTTTTGCCATCGTAGATTGATCCTCCTCCGTAAATTTAAATTTTCTGAGCTTTTATAATATACGTTTCAAAATGGACCGACACCTGAAATATAAGTCACATTCTATTTTTTATATGTCAAGGAGAAAATAATAAGAGCTTATCATGAATTATTTTAAGTGGTTATGAATTAAACGCAATACATATGATGCCATTTTTGAACGACCGATACGGCATCTGAAAGCGGTTGCTCTTAGGTGATATCACGATTGAAATAGCTTTTTAACGCTTTTTTTCAGCACCTTCCCCATTGTATTTCTGGGCAGTTCGTTAACAAAGACGAATTCCTTTGGGCATTTCCAGTCGTGAAGATTCTTTTTGCAATAGGTGCGAATATCATCGGCTTTAATATCCAAATCGGTTTTTGGCACCACCGCGGCAACGACCTTCTCCCCCCAGCGGTCATCTGTAATGCCGACCACGCTGGATTCAACCACATCCTCCAACTGATTGATGACGACTTCGACTTCTTTGGGCGAGATATTTTCGCCGCCCGAGATAATAATGTGCTTGATACGGTCTGTCAGATAATAGTATCCGTCTTCATCGATGTTTCCCAGATCACCGGTTTTGAACCAGCCCTGTTTAAACGCGCTGGCGGTTTCTTCGGGCTTGCGCCAGTAACCAGGAGTGACCGCGGGGCCTTTTAACCAGATTTCACCGGTTTGGCCGGTCGTTACATCCGCGCCCGTTTCAGGATTGACAATTCTGACTTCCAGATCCGGTAGGGGATATCCAATGGAATCCGGTTTTCTTTTGCCCCTGAGCGGATTTGAAAAATTCATGCCCGTTTCCGTCATGCCTTCGCGTTCAACCGGTTCCTGACCGAATGTCTCGGTGATGCGCCTAAAATCCTGCGGCAGCAAGGGGGCGGACCCGGATGTCCACAGGCGTATGTGGTCAAAATCAGGTTTGCGCCCACCCAGATATTCCATTAACTTCTGGTACATCGCCGGGACGGCCATAAAGACCGTACAGACGTATGCGCCTGTTTTTTGCTCAAGGACATCAATGACCCTTTGTGCGGAAAATGAATCCAGCATGAGCACGTGCGCGCCGGCCAGCAAGGTTGTGTGCAAAGCAAAACATAATCCATGCACGTGAAAAAGGGGCAAGGCGTGGCAGAGGACATCGGCGACGCTGACCTCCCAGATATGATTTATATTTAATGCGTCATGGACGAGGTTTTTGTGGGTCAACATGGCACCTTTGGGTTTTCCGGTGGTGCCGGAGGTATAGATGATCAGGCCAGGATCATCGGGTTCAATTTCAACCCGATGGTATTCTTCGGGAGCCGACCGAAAAAAATCGAATTTATGATATGGCTTTTGGGTATCGACGATCAGCGCGGTCAGTTTGGGATCAATTTCTCTAACGAGGCGCTCTGTTTCCGGTTCGGCCAGAATTAAGCTTGCATCGGCATCCTGCAGCAGATAATCTATTTCGGATTTTTTAAAGCCCGGATTCAGGGGCACACAAATGGCGCCTATTTTTTGCAATGCCAGATGGGTGACCACAAATGTCAAGGATTTATGGATGCAGAGGATGACCCGGTCTGATTTTTCGATGCCCAACTCCTGGAATCTGCAGGCCATCCGGTTTGAATCTCGATGTAATTGCAGATAAGAAATCTCGGTCTCAATTTCACCATCTCTCAGGAACGTGATGGCCCTTTTTTTATCCTGTTTTAAAAAGGATGCTGTGAAACAACCTCTGAGAGATTTAAAACCCATATCGGTCTCCGCCTATCCAATCATTTTATAATCCGGCTCAGAATGTCAAGAACGATTTGACCCTATCAAATAAAAAAGGCCGTCTGACCTTAATTCGGTCAGCAGCCTTTTTCATCAGGTCTTTTGAATCCGATCTGCCAAATCAGCTACTAGCCCGCTGCACCGCCAGCATGGTAACATCGTCGCCCCGGCTTGCGACATCAATAAAAGCAAACAAATTGGATTTGACGCGTTCCAGAGTTTCAGAAGCGGATTTAAATGGTTGGGTCAGCAAGGATTGCAGGCGCGCTCGGGTATAGACTTCACCTTCCGGTGAGCGTGCATCGGTTACGCCATCGGTGTAGCCAACCAGCAGGTCACCCGGTTCAAGCTGAACCTCATGGGCCTTAAAGGTGATGTCCGGCATCAAGCCTACCGCCGGACCGGTGGGTTTTAAGCGGTTTTTGATTTGGCCAGCATTGATGATATAAAGCGGTTCATGGCCGCCGTTGACATATGAGAGGGTCCCTGTCGCCGGATTGAGCACCCCGAAAAACAGGGTGGCAAACATGCATTCCCGCCCGTGGATATGCGCAATGTAGTTATTGGTTGATGAAACGGCCTCCAGGCGGGCCATGGGGCCATAGGCCGGTGGCACAGTCGTTTCGCTGCGGTCGGTAGTCGCCTGGATTTGGGTTAATTCCGGTCCGCTGCAATGGATGGCCTGTTCCGCAAATACCCTTATGAGACTGCGGAACAGTGCCATATATAAAGCCGATCCAACACCCTTGTCACACACATCGGCAATCACCAATCCTAAATTTTCATCCGGCAGCATGAATACATCATAGAAATCGCCACTCACCTGGCCAGCCGGATAAAAGCATGTGGCGATTTCCCAGTTGGGTAATTTTGGAATCTGACTGGGTAAAAATTCGCGTTGAATTTCACGGCCTTTTTCCAGCTCAAACTCAATTTTTTTAACACTTTCCCATTCCCGCAGTCCTTCGACCATTTTATTAAAATTGGTCGACAGCTCACCGATTTCATCACCAGACTTGACCGGCGCCAGCCGGGTTAAATCTCCTCTGGCAACATTAGTGGATATTTCTGAAAGGTTTTCTATCGGCCGGGCGATCTTGCGGGCAAAGTAATACCCCAAAAAACGCGACAAACACAAAGCGATAAAAAAGATAAGAATAATCCATTTTGCTTCTTTTTTCATTATGCCCACGAAATTTTCACTGTTGATGCCAATTTTAAGAAAGTAGGTGTTCAGGTCATTTTCCTTGGTGATATTCACAAACAAGGCATGTTCATCGGCCGAACGCGCCATCAAGCCGGGCTTTACGAAATGCCGCTTGAGGTTGCGGTCCAGCTTTTCTGAGAATGAGCTTTGCGCCGGATTGAGGTGCAGCACCTTATCCTCATCAAAAAATAATCGATACCATATTGTATCGCCGGTCTCCTTCGCATAGATGGCAATATCGGAAACAACATAAAAACTGGAGGAGATATTGGCCAGTATCTGGAACAGCTGATTCAGCTCCGGATTGGGATTACCGAGCCCCTTCCAAACAAAGTCCTGTATTT
>JASFGH010000187.1:0-7451 GCA_050123865.1 Desulfobacterales bacterium
TAAAATACAATTTTAAGTTCGGGATACCGTTGGCTACCAGGGCATCGGCAGCAGCCAGGATCGCATCTTCAGTAATGCCTTTATTAATGACATTGCGCATACGCTCGGAGCCGGCATCCGGCGCAATGGTTGCGGTTTTCACATGGCTGTGTTTGAGAACCGCCAGCATTTCCGGAGACAGTCCATCAGCTCTCAGGGAACTGAACGATATGCGAAGATTTTTATCCGGGTATTGGCCGCACAGATCACTTAGCCCGGGGAGGTCGGAAACCGCAGCGCCCACAAGGCCGATGCGGTCCGTCCTGGCGGATGCCTGGTTGATATCTTTAGCCAGCGCTGAAATCGGCCTGAAACGCGGGGGGCGATAAACAAACCCGGCAGCACAAAAACGACAGCCATGAGGACATCCTCTGGCAACTTCGATCAGATGGGTTTGGTCAAAGGCGGTATCAGACGACAAAATGGCACTGCAGGTAGCTGTGTCGGCCAGGTCTTCGAGGTAAACGCGCTTTACGCCGTCCGGAACGCCTTCGAGGGGCTTAAAGGCCGCGAGCGTGCCGTCGCGGTTGTAATCGACCTCGTAAAAGGCCGGGATATACGCTCCCGGGACTTTTGCGGCTATTTTTTTAAGCAGAGTGCGCCGCTGGTTTCCGGGTTCGAATACCTGCAGAAAGTGGGGTATGATCGCTTCAGCTTCACCGATGAAAAAACAGTCAAAAAAGGCAGCCATCGGCTCGGGATTTAAAAAACTGGCGACACCGCCGGCGATCAAAAGGGGATGCCGATCATCACGCTCCTCTGCCCGCAAGGGCAGACCAATATTATCCAAAATGGCTAGAATATGCGGATAATCGTTTTCAAAAGATAGTGAAAAAGCAATGATATCGGTATCTAAAAGGCGTTTTCCGGATTCAAGGGTTTTGATGACGGGCGGTTGCCGGAAAGATGGATCCGGCAGGAAGGCGCGTTCACAAACCACATGGTCATATTCATTGAACAGACGATATACGCTTTGAAACCCCAGACTGGACATGCCCACATGGTACTGGTTCGGATAGACCAGCGCGATACGGACGCGTCCGCCCCAGTTTTTATGAATGGCGCCGATTTCAGCAGGATGGGGGTGTTTTGTCGATTTTTGGGGTTTCGCTGCCATGAGTTTGTCCGCTGTCCGTCTCCGGGGGCAAGTGATGTTAAATTATGGTGATTTGAGATAACCATGCGTGCGCTTTTTTCCCACATCGGGAGCCTCAGTCACGACCTATGTGAACCATATACTTAACATGCGGCAGTTTAGCGCACAGTCAACGTCTGGCCTGTCGCCAAAAAGGCCGAATTTGCCGCATCAAGACTGATTGCCGGGCGGTGCAACGTCTTGAACTAAGTGACCATCAGCTCCCGCTCAAATCAACACAGAAAACAACGCTTCCACCATCAACGGACAACGGACGGTAGACATCCGACAGTTTAATCCGCCTTGCGCCTCAAAAAAGTCGGTACGTCCAGTTCGCTATCTTCCAGACCCAGACCCTGGGGACCGCGATAAATGGCGCCGCCGGACTCTCCCACGGCTTTTTGCTGGCGGATAAAGGTGGGTTCTTCGTAATCGATGATGTCGCTTTCCAGGTCTTCAGGCCGAATATCCCGAACTTTGCCTCTTAACGGCAATTCGACCGCGTTATCGGGCATCTTCATTTCCGGTTCGCCGCCGATTCCCGTAGCGATGACGGTAACGCGCATCTCGTCGCCAAGGCTGTCATCAATAGAGGTGCCCCAGAAGATATCGGCATCGTCACCGACTTCGTCGTGAATTCGCTCGGAGGCTTCAGCCACCTCTTCGAATTCCATATCGCTGGTGCTGGTGATGTTCATCAGCACGCCCTTGGCGCCGGCAATGGGCAGGTCTTCGAGCAGGGGATGCGACATGGCTCTTTCAGCGGCTTCCACCGCGCGATTTTCTCCGGTGGATATGCCGATGCCCATTATGGCCAATCCAGCTTTGGACATCGTGGTTCTGACATCGGCAAAATCCAGGTTGACCAGTCCGGGCATCATAATCAGGTCGGTGATGCCTTTGACCGAATGCAGCAGGATTTCATCGGCCCTTAAAAACATATCCATCAGTTTGGCTTTTTTAGGCGCCAGGCCCCTGAGTCGATCGTTGGGTATGCTGATGGCCGTGTCGACCACCCTTTTGAGGTTATCGATCCCAGATTCAGCCAGTTGGGTCCGTTTTTTGCCTTCAAAGGAAAACGGCTTGGTCACCACTGCGACTGTCAGGGCCCCCAGATCTTTACAGATTTCGGCAATCACCGGGGCGGCGCCGGTTCCGGTGCCGCCGCCAAATCCGGCGGTGATAAATACCATGTGACTGTCGGCCAGCGCAACGCGCAGGGCCTCTTCACTCTCAAGGGCAGCATCCCGGCCAATCTGGGGGTTTGCGCCGGCCCCGAGCCCTTCGGTGAGCTGTTCGCCCATTTGAATCTTAACCGGTGCCATTGACATTTCCAGCGCCTGACTGTCGGTATTGGCGGCAATGAATTTAACGCCTTGTAAATGGGATGCAATCATATTGTTGATGGCGTTACCGCCCGCACCGCCGACTCCAATTACCTTGATTTTTGCTGATTTTTCCTGGTCCACATAGGTAAACATTTGTACCTCCTGCAGGTTAGTGGTTAGCTCTTACTTATAGCCCTCAATCAATTATTTAAAACGTATGCTAAAATCCGAAGCACGAAACCCTAAATCCGAAACAATTTCGAAATCCAAAATTCCAATGCTCAAAAACGTTTTGAATTTGGGTCATTTGAAATTTGAATTTGTTTCGAATTTCGAATTTCGGTTTTCGAATTTATTGACCGGATACCAAAAAAATCGATTTATCTAATTTCACTTTTTGATTTTCACCTGATTCCGCTGAACTATTTAAACGACGTCATTGAACCAGCGTTTCATGCGCGTCATGACGCGGTTGAAAATATTTTTGTCCCGAATCCTGAATTTGCGTGAATCTTGGTTGCGCGCGCCATATAGGACGAGCCCCACACCGGTGGCGTACATGGGATTGTTGACGACATCCACCAGGCCGGTAATGGCCCGCGGTTTGCCGATCCGGCAGGGAAGATTGAAAATCGATTCGGCTATTTCATTCACGCCCTCTAACAGTGCGGTTCCGCCGGTGATAACGACACCGGATGGAATCGCATTTTCCATTCCGGAGCGCAAGATTTCGCGCTGCACCAGCTGGAAAATTTCCTCCATGCGCGGCTCCAGTATTTCACCCAGAATCTGACGGGGTAACTTGCGGGGCTCACGGCCACCCATCCCGGGCACTTCGATGGTCTCGTCGGCGTTGATGTTTTTTGCGACGCAGCTGCCAAATTTCTTTTTAATCTTTTCAGCTTCGGCATGGGGTGCCCGTAATCCGATGGCGATGTCGTTGGTCAGGTTGTTTCCGCCCAGCGCCAGAACAAAGGTGTGTTTAATATTGTTCCGGGCAAAAATGGCCAGATCCGTGGTTCCGCCGCCCAGATCCAGCAGGGCCACGCCAAGCTCTTTTTCTTCATCGGTCAAGACGGCCTCGCCGGAAGCCAGTGATTCCAGAACGATATCGCAAACATCCAGCCCGGAGCGGTTGGCGCATTTAACAATGTTATGGGCCGATGCCACTGCCCCGGTGACAATATGGATTTTGGCCTCCAGCCGCACGCCGGACATTCCCACAGGGTTCTGGATGCCACGCTCATCATCCACCATATATTCCTGCGGCAGTACGTGAATCACCTCGCGGTCCATGGGAATGGCAACCGCCCGGGCTGCATCGATCACACGGTCGACATCTGTCTCTCTGATTTCATTACCTTTGACCGCAACGATTCCGCGGCTGTTAAAGCCGGTGATGTGGCCGCCGGCAATACCGGCATAGACCGCCGAAATCTCACAGCCGGCCATCAGTTCGGCTTCTTCCACAGCCTTCTTTATGGATTCAACGGTTGATTCGATATTGACCACCACCCCTTTGCGCAAGCCGATTGAGGGGTTGGTGCCGATACCGATGATGTTGGCCGAGTCTCCGGATACTTCGCCGACGACCGAGCAAATTTTAGTGGTTCCGATATCAAGACCGACGATAACATCTCCCTGCATTTCATACCTCCTTATGGTCCCCGCCGGGTACCGGCATTACGGGATTGACCACGATGCGGTTAACGTTGTTGAGATCAATGCGATTGAAGTCCGGAAAGCTCCGCCGTTGCCTGCCGTAGGCCAGAATATTTTTAAACATGTGCAATTTAAGCGGATAATTATGATATCCCAGCACAACGGTTTTCATTTGCTTAAATACCTTGAGCGTAATTCCGATTTCCCGATCCACCAGGATGTGCTTGATCTGATGGTTGGCAAGCATGCCGCGCGCCTGTTTACCCATCAACAGCACCTGCATCACCGCTTCAAAGGGTCTGTTGATCAATCCCTGTGAGCGTAAATGCCGTTGAGCGCCCGTCGGTTGCTGGATGCCAGTTGTCGCTGATTGATCGGCCCTGCCGATGTCGCTTAATTCCAATCCGCTCACCAGCGGCAAATTGGCAGGATCCCCGGCAGTCCATTGTTTAAAAACCTGCCCCTTTTCGTTTAAAAGGTATTTGCGATCCAGTTCGACTATTGCCAAAGGCTTATGCTCGTAGACCCGGATATGAAGTCCGGAGGGAATTTCACGCCGGACTTCAGCCTCCGCAATCCAGGGATGCGCCAGCAGGCGTTTGCGGGTCATGGCCAGATTAACTGCCAGGATATTGACGCCTTTTTTGACCTGCGCCACAGCGATAATCTGGTTATTGTTCAGGCGCTGCCCGCCTTCGATTTTCACGTGGCGGGCCTTGAAATAATCACACTGGGTGATGATATCGTGGACGAGCAAGAACATACAGCTGGTCGCCAGCAGTCCGGCAACACCGGCGATGGCGTAAAATCCGGCTGCCAGGCGGTGTAAAAACGCTAATCGGAGTTTCTTTTTAGCGCCTTTGCGGATGTTTTTGCGTGGCTTTTGATGTTTAAACACGGATCACCTCAATTGATTGCGATGGCTGTACTCAAATAGCACTTCACGACTGCGGTCTGCTGGCACATGGCACATGGCCCAAGGCACAAGGTTTTTGATGTGTTTGCAATGTAAAATTTCGATTTTTGATCAATTTCCGTGCGCCTTATGCCGTATACCTTGTACCTGTTTATTCGAGCCTCTTGAGCGGGAATATGCGCTCAGTTTTAAAATTTTTTTACCACCGCTTCACCCACCTTCCACACATCGCCTGCACCCAGGGTCAGCAACACGTCGCCCGGCTGCAGGTTATTTTTCAAATATGCAAGCGCTGCTTTAAACCCCTCGGCGTATATGACTTCCTTGTGGCCATGGGCCTTGATTTCCTCACAGAGTTTTTTGGAGCTGACCCCTTCGATTCTTTTTTCGCTGGCGGCGTATATGGGCAGCACCACCAGAACGTCGGATTGGTAAAAAGCCCGGCTGAATTCATCGAAAAGGGCCCGCGTGCGACTGTACCGATGGGGTTGAAATACGACTACCTTGCGCCGCCCCGGCCAGTTTTCCTCAATGGCCTCCAAGGTGACCTTGATTTCTGTTGGATGGTGACCGTAGTCGTCGATGACCGTGACCTCATTGGCTTCGCCTTTGATTTCCAATCGGCGCTGAACGCCTTCGACATCCTCCAGTGCCGCTCTTATCTGATCAAAACCCACATCGAGCTCCACGCCCACGGCAATGCTGGCCGTGGCATTATAAACATTGTGAATTCCGGGCAGGTTCAGATCGATCATGCCCATTTTCTGGCCGCGGTGATAAACGTTGAACCGGCTTTTGCGCTGGCTGAATTCCACGTCCCGGATCTGAAAATCCGCCTGGGAGCTCATCCCGTAGGTCGTATAGCGTTTTTTGAGCTGGGGTATCACCTCTTGAATGGGCTCGTTGTCCAGGCATAATACCGCCAGGCCATAAAATGGTATGCGATCCAAGAAGTCCAAAAATACGGTTTTGATCTCTTCCAGATCCTTGTAAAAATCCAGGTGCTCCTTGTCGATATTGGTCACGACCGCGATGGTCGGCGAAAATTTCAAAAAGGAGCCGTCGCTTTCGTCAGCTTCGGCCACGATGAAGTCACCTTCGCCCAGCACGGCATTTGACCCGATACTTTTTAACTTGCCGCCGATTACCACCGTGGGGTCCAGCCCGCCCCGGGCCAGGACCGAGGCCACAATCGAGGTCGTCGAGGTCTTGCCGTGCGCGCCGGCAATTGCAATGCTATATTTTAAACGCATCAGCTCGGCCAGCATTTCAGCACGCGGGATGACCGGAATCGATTCCTGCCCGGCCGCGCGGACTTCAGGATTGTCGGTGTCGATGGCCGAGGAAAATACGACCACATCGGCGCCTTTGATATTATCGGCTGCGTGGCCTTTGTAAATGGTGCCGCCCAGCCCTTTTAAACGGCCGGTTATGTCGGAGCTTTGCAGGTCCGAGCCCGACACCTTATAGCCCAGGTTCAGCAGCAGTTCTGCAATACCGCTCATGCCGATCCCGCCGATCCCGACGAAATGAATATGGTATTTTTTTAAATACATTCCTTCTGATTAATGTCTATAAGCTATTTTATAAATGAAAGGTGATTGGCTACTTGCAACAAAACCATGACAAATCCGAATCTCGAATATCGAAATTCGAAACAATATTTAAATTTAAAAAATTCTAATGACAAAAACACAATTCCGAACACTTTTTTAGACTAGCTTTAATTAAATGTTTTGAACATTGACATATTCATATTTAAGATTTGTTTCGGATTTCGAATTTAGGATTTCGAATTTTTATTATTTAGGCTGCTGGCTTCATCGTAGTGAATATCAACGCCCAGCAACCTGTAACAGTCGTCAACAATGGTTTGGGCCGCATCCGGATGGCCCAGGCCGGCGGCCTTTGCGGCCATTGCCTCAAGGGCCTGCGGGTGCGCTGCATAGTATTCGATTCTCTGCGCCAGGGCGGCTGCATTCATATCTTTATCATGAACCAGTTCAGCCGCCCCCCTGTCGGCCAGCGTGGCGGCATTGAGTGTCTGGTGGTCATCGGCTGCATAGGGGAAGGGGACAAAGATGGCCGCCTTTCCCATGGCCGTCACTTCAGCAACCGTTGTGGCCCCGGCCCGGCAAATAATCAGGTCCGCCTGTTTATACAGCGGGCCCATGTGCCGGAAAAATGCCTGAACTCGGGCCGCGACATTTTCGCTCCGATATGCCTCGGCCACCATCTGCTCGTCAGCAGCGCCGGTCTGATGTACGAAGTACAGACCGTCCTTCCGGGTTAAATGCCCGAGGGCCTTAACCAGGGTTGTATTGATGCTGTGCGCGCCCTGGCTGCCGCCGATGATGAACACGCAAAATTT
>JASFGH010000188.1:0-7447 GCA_050123865.1 Desulfobacterales bacterium
CAGGACGCCCAATTTTTGCCAGCGTTCATAAAGCGGATCGGGAGCACGCTTGAGGTAATCCAATTCGCCCTCGGGCTTGCCCCATTCGGCCATGGCTTTTTCGGCCACGTCAAGGGCAATTTCATCCAGGTTGCGGTCGACTTCTTCACCATCAACTTCAACCGTGATGTCCACCCCGAAATGGGGGGCAATCGCCAGCAGTTTGTTGGGGTCCTTAATTTTGTAGTCAGCGGTTTCTTTGTTGGCAACCGACAGAAAGACTTCGGCAACATTGCGCCCATGATCCGAATGGGCTGCTGCACCAGCGGCCACCATGCGGGCAAAATTGCGGGCCGCGATGGTATTGGCGGTGGCGCCGCATAGCCCCTTGCGCTCATCTTTACCTTCGATTCCGGACTTGGGAAGCGGTAAGCGACAGGGGCCCATGGCACAATTCTTACAACAGGTGCCCTGGATGCCGATGTTGCAGGGTTTCATGGTGACGGCGCGATCAAAGATGGTCTCAACGCCCAGTTCCTGGGCGCGCAGGATCATCTGCTGACTGGCCTGGTCAATCGATGCCGCCACCGGATCAGCAACTTTTTTGGCCTTTTCGGGTTTGACAAGTTTCTTATCTGTTGTTTCTGGCATATGTGGTTCCTCCCCACTATTTGGAATTGAATTTTGGCCGCCGATACCTGATCGCTTTGATGATCAACGGCCGGTTGTCGCTATCGTTTATGGATCCATTTTAGATTATCGATCATCTTTTCTACCTTTGTTTTTTGAACCTCGGCTGGCGTCTTTTTGACCGCTTCCTTTTCCGCCGCTGCGCGTTTGGCAACCAAGTCGGCACGCTCTTTGGCGCGTTTTTGCCGGATCTCATCGAGCTCGGCTTCGATCTTGGCTTTTTCTTCAGCAGCCTTTTTGGCCGCCGCTTCGGCCTGGGCCTTGGCTTCGGCATCGGCTTTGGCTTTGGCTTCGGCTTCAGCCTTGGCTTTGGCCTCTTCAGCTGCTTTGGCCTGTGCTTCGGCCTCGGCTTTGGCCTTGGCCGCCGCTTCGGCCTGTGCGGCTGCATCCACTTCAGGTGCCGTTTCGACCTTGGGCGCTTCGGCGGCTGCCGGCTCAGCCGGTGCCGCTACTTTTTTCTCCGGCTCGGGCGCAGCTTCCTTTTTCGGCACGGGCGCGGCTTTCTTTTCAGGTTTGGGCACCGCCTTTTTGGCCGGCGCGGCCTTCTTTTCTTCTTCGATGGTCAGATCCGGCTCCGGAGAAAGCGCCAGCAGATCGATATCCACATCAGCCAGCTGCTTTTTGATGCCGGGCACATCGGTGGCCACACCGCCGTCATAAACCAGATCGATGTAAGCTTTGACCAGACGAATCGATTCGGGATGGCGCATGATCAGCAGATCGGATCCGCCCATCAGGTAAGCGACCGCCCCGACAGCTTCCATCAGAATACCGCGTTTTTCAGGATCGCCTAAAGTCGGCGCTTCGTCTGCGGGCTGTTTGGCCTCTTTACATTTCCAGACTTCGTTGCCCAGATTATTGATCAGAGGCAGCTGCAGTTTGTCGTCGCCCTGCGCCAGCGCCGCCATACGGATGCGTTCCATTACTGAATAGGAATATTCCAAGCCATAGCCCAGGCCGCCGGTAGTCGGATCGATAATCAGTTTATCCATCGAGACCCCCAGGTTCTCGAGCAGGATGTTGCACTGTTTGGCCAGGTTCACATCGATGGGTGAAGAAGAGATAATGGTATGCCCGAAACCCATGGCAGCCGCACCGATGCCTTTGTGGTTTTTGTCTTCCACAGGACCCAGAATCAGGCTTTTCCCCTGACATTCCTCGGCAATTTTCTTGAGCACTTCTTCGTCTTTTTCAACATTGGCAGTGCCCCAGATGGCCAACGGGACGTCAATGGCGTCGAGGACCTTCTTGACCGTGGCAGCGGCCTCATCGGCGCTGGCGTCGTTGCCGTTGGGATCGGTGCTTTTCAGCTGCAGCACGATCATATCCGCTCCGTATTCATCAACGCATTTTTTGGCCCAGGCAGCCGGATCCGAAATCACATCCTTAAACGGGCTCAATGCAGCTTCTGGCCATTCTTCCGGTTCCATATCCCATACTTCCATGGCAACCCTGGGTTTATGGGGCATTTCGCCTTCAAAACTATAAAATGGGTAGCAGTTGGCGCCACCAACTGTGATGGCCTTATCCCCCTGTCCTAATGTTATTTCTTTTATTGCACCGGAATATTTTTCTTTAGTGAATTCAAAACCCAATGTTACCTCCTTGTCTCTTTCCAACAGCAATTGAGGTGATTAATAGTAATTACTTCTCATAACGTACCCTTATCCTCATCAGATCATACCCGCACGGGTGCTTACGATTTTATCAACCCCCTTTCATTTTTGATTTTATTTATGAATCTACAGACGGTAGATATAATGCCTTCATTGCAGGTAAAGGGGAGAAAAGCATACACCAAATCGGTGTTTTGGATGTCAACATTCGTATGCGGTTTTGACACGACCAAGGGTCCCCCCCATCATAAGCTAAATGCAGAATATTGCTATTTATCTGGGGCGGATGGCTTTGTCAAGAGCGGAGCTTCACTAAATAAAAATTTCTTAATAAATCCGATTCATTATCCGTTTTTCCGGCGAGCTTCAAGACGGGCTTTTAATTTGGGAAATTGATTGATGTCGGTGTGGGGCAAAAACAGGGCCGCAATATAATTATCCATATAGGACGGCGTGTCGGATAATTCGAAATTGGTCATCTTTTCGGTCACCTCGACCACATCCTTGCGGATCCGGTTGGTCAGGCTGCTCATGCGGGCACCCATCAACGAGCCGTTACCGATAAAGGTCACTTTGGCAGGGTCCATTTCGGGCAGCAACCCGATCACCATGGCCTTTTCTAAATCCACGTAGCTGCCGAAACCACCGGCCAGTATGATGTGTTCAATATCCTGTATATTCATGCCGACTTCGATCAGCAGGGTCATACAGCCGCTGTAGATGGCTCCCTTGGCGCGAATGAGGTTTTCGATATCGATCTCGGTCAGAACGACATCGCGGTCGATTTGCGTATCATCCTTCCATGCCAGAACGTACTCGTAGACCCCCTCGTTTTCGCGGATGCGGTCTGTATCCAGATCCCGATCAAATTTGCCCAGATTATTGATGACGCCCAACTCAAACAGGGTGGCGACCATCGTGATCAGGCCGGAACCGCAGATGCCTTTGGGGCGAACGTTGCCGATGGTAATGATCATGGGTTCATGGCTGACCGGATCGATTGAAAAATCTTCGATAGCCCCTTTTTCGGCCCGCATGCCAAATTTGAGGCCGCCGCCTTCAAAAGCCGGTCCGGCTGAACAGGCTGCACAGGCAAGCCAGTCTTTGTTGCCGATCACAATTTCGGCATTGGTCCCGACATCCATATAAAGCGTCAACTTCTCGGTACGGTAAATGCCAGACCCCATCACACCTGCAACAATATCACCACCGACATAGCTGGAAACGGCCGGGTAGACCAGGGCTGATACATGGTCACCGACTGCCATCCCCAGATCCCTGGCTCGCGTGGGGGGATAAAGCGTCGCCGCCGGCACATAGGGTGAGCGCCGGATATAACGCGGGTTGATTTTGAGCATCAACTGGGTCATGGTCGTGTTGCCGGCCAGTGTGATGGTGGCCAGATCCTCATGATCGATGCCGGATTTTTTGATAATCCCGGCGAGTATTTTATTGACGGTGCCCATTACGACTTCATGCAGACGCTGCAGGCCGCCCGGCTTTTCAGCATATACAATCCGCGAAATGATATCGTCACCGTAACTGATCTGGCCATTGAAATCACCTTGCTCGGCCAATACATCACCGCTGATCAAATCAATAACCTGACCATAAATAGTGGTGGTCCCGATGTCCATGGCAATCGCATAACTGCGACGGGTGGTATCCCCCGCTTGAACATTGATAAGACGGGTTTTGCCGATATCGCGGACCGGCCGTACGAGCGTGGAAGTGACTTCAAAATCCTTTTGGCGGATGACATCCGGAATTTTGCGAATAACCGACAACGCAACATCCAGTCGATGCTCATCATACTGGGCTTTTAAATAGCTGATCAGGCGGGTAATATCCGACAGGTTGTCCTGCAGTGTCGGCTCCGGGAGCTGCAGAAACCTTTTCTCCACCGGTGCCACAAACAGGCCCTTTTCCTTTAATTCATCAAAATTCATTTCCTGAATATGGGCGGTTCTGCGCGGCGCCATCTGAGTGCGCAAGGCACTGGCATCTATGGCCGATTCAACCGGGATGCGCACGACCAGGTCGCTTTTCACAGCGGCCTGGCAGGCCAATCGAAAGCCATTGGCCTGATCTTGCGCACTGACCTTTTCACTGATGCCGCCATCCACGGTTCCTTCTTCGATCCGGACGCGGCATTTTCCGCAGACACCTTCCCCGCCGCAGGAGGCGTTCACGTGTACACCGGCCTCCAGGGCGGCATGAATAATGGTATCGCCATCGGGCACGGTAGTCTCTGTCTGATGCGGTAAAAAAACAACCTTATGGATCGTCATATCCGTTTCCTTTGTTGTCAATTGTGCGTTCCAAGGTTCATTTGGTTTCAGGTGTCGGGTGTCAGGTGTCAGTAAACGTCAGACTGAAATCATAAAACAACTAAAGCACTGCGACCGTAATTGCTTCAGAGTAACAGGGGCTTGAGACCGGCCATCGAAGGCCTGAAACCTGACACCTGAACACTGAAACCTCCCTTAAATAGAATTATCGAACCGACAGTGCAGCTTGAGCATCTCGCCGTCGAAAAAGCTGTCGACTTTATAGGGCAACGATTTAAACAGTTTGATTATTCCTTTATTTTGTGCGGATGTATAGGCCACCAAACCGGAAATGCCATTTTCCCGAGCCGCAGAGGCCAGTTTATGCATCAGCATCTTGCCCAGACCCTTTTTCTGAAAGGGCTTACTGATTGAAAAGGCCACTTCGGCTTCGTTGCTGGCCGGATCAAGCAGGCATTCACCGATGCCGACCACTCGGCCAAAACCGATCTCTCCGACAACCGCAACGATGGTTAAATCTTTAATGTAGTCGATCAAAGAGACCCCTTTGACGTCATCGTGGACGAAGCTGGTCTTTTCGTGAAAAAAGCGAGCGACGACATCATTTTTGTCCAGGCTGTAAAAGTGCTCCTGGATGCGGCGTTCATCCACCGGTTTGGCGGGCCTGATGGTGACCAACTGGTTGCCGATATCAACCGTCTCTTCCAGGTGAATCGGGTAAACCCCTTGGATGGATTCGTTCAATGTTCGTTCCGCGCTCAAAAGCCCCATCTTTTTGGCTGCATGAAACAATTCATCGCGAAATTCCGGATGGGTAATGCTGATCATGGCCATTGCCCGTCCCTGCAGGCTTTTGCCAAATAAATTCACCACGCCGAATTCGGTGACGACATGCTGAACATCGCCTCTGGGGACCACCACAGCCTCTTCGTTCAACTGAGGCACAATACGGCTCTTGGTTCCCTTGTGGGCAGTGGCCGGCAGCATCATAATGGATTTGCCCCCCGGGGATTGAACCGCACCGCGCAAAAAATCAAGCATGCCGGTGACCCCCGAGAAATGATTGTACGGCAGCGCATCGGCAGCCACCTGCCCAGTCAAATCAATGCTCATGGCAACATTCATCGACACCATTTTGTTGTGGCGGGCAATAGTGGCAGGATCGTTGACATAGTCCGAAGGGTAAAATTCAATGGCGGGATTGTCATTTAAGAATTCATACAGTTCTTGGGTGCCGATGGCACCGGCAGCCACCATTTTACCGTCATTGAATCCCTTCTTGTGGTTGGTTATGACCCCTCTTGAAAACAGATGCATGATATCACTGGTCATATACTGGGTATGGATGCCCAGATCATTTTTATCCGCCAGCGCCAGCAGGGTGGCCTGGTGGGTGGAGCCCAGCCCGATTTCCATGGTGGAACCGTCTTCGATCGGGCGCGCAATCAGCCGTCCGATGTCATTGGCGGCTTTGAATTCTGGCGTTTCCCCGATGGTCAATAACGGTTCGTTAAATCCGATGGACCCCATTTAAGCTTTGGTGGAAGGAAGCTGAGTGTCTGCGACAACCCGTTCCTCGTCTGTCTCATGCCGGCTGCAGGCTGCGATCAGCCAGCCGATGAATCCCAGTGCTACGGTGGCAGCGCCGGCCAGGTAAATAAAAACTGTTTCGATGCCATAGTTTGTTTCAATGGCGGCAACGCCTTTAACGGCCAGGGCGCCTACGCCAAAGGTCAACACGAACTTGGCGCCGAAAGCAGAATGATGAAACCGTTTGGGTGCGAAACGGGCCACCAGCGTGTTTTCGATCGGCTGCATCCCGAGTAAAAAAAAGAAAAAAATGACGGCCAGGCCCAGTAGCAGCAGATCCCGCGCCAGGGCCATCCAGAAAGCCGCCAGACCGGCTATCCCGAAAAAAATCAGGTATGAAATGCCCGGGTCATACCGATCGGCACACTGTCCGCCACTAAATTGACCGCCCACGCCGATCAGGAATATAACCGACGTAATCGTCGTGGCCACCAGGTTTTGTGAAAAGGCGCCCTGGGTGACGCTGGTCAGCCAATGGTAAAGCATTGGTGTCTTTAATTCAAAATAGGCCGGCAAAATAACCGTGGCCCCCCGGTAAACGATACCGCCCAGCATCATGGCCGCCAGCAGGATCATAAAGGCCCCTAAAATGCCGTTGCCTTCACCCTTTTCTTTTATGGTGGCTGAACCCGACACCTCCATCGGATAGGCCATTATGAGCACCGCACCACCCAGGTTCAGTCCCCCCAGACACAGATAAGCCGCCTGAGGCCCCCACAGCCAGTTCAGGATGCCGGTCAGCAGCGGCGCCATGGCCAGGCCTAAGTTGCCAAACATCCCGTTATATCCCATCCCGATGCTGACGCGCGACATCTCCTTGGATATCAGCCCCAATCCGGCCGGGTGATAAATTCCGGAAAAAAATCCCAGAGCAGCCAGCGCCAGACTCAGAACCAGCGGCGTATCCAGCCATAGCGCGGCAGCGGCACTGGCAAAGCCGGATCCGACGAAGTAAACAAGCAACAGCAGTCGGGCGCCGAAGCGGTCCGCTAGCAGGCCCCAGAACAGGGCCGTCAGTCCGAAGAGCAGATACATCCAGAAGCTAAGCGACAGGACCTGCGCCATCGGCATCTCAAGGCGCGCCATCAAGGGCAGCACCAGCGCCGGAAAAACCAGCATATTAAAATGGCTCATGAAATGACCATAGCAGGTATTCAACAGGATGCGCCGGTCACGGGGGCCGAGCTTTTTAGACTGAGATGGTATCATTAAAGACCTTAAATTGATTGAAGTTTGAGTTTTACTATTACTTAGAATTCTAAATAGAATTCAGGTGTCAGG
>JASFGH010000189.1:0-7432 GCA_050123865.1 Desulfobacterales bacterium
TTGTGCCATCCAGAAGACCGGACCGAGGAAGTACAATATCAAAATAGGAAAAGACCTTTTTGCCATCCATCTTGAGAACAAAATCTTTCAGGCTTTTGATGCTTTCGCTGGCATAGATAGCGCCAACGTAAGAACCAATACTGCAGCCGACGATGAGATCGATTGGGATATTCGCATCTTCCAGTGCCTCGATGGCCCCTATGTGGGCCCAACCGCGCGAGGACCCGCAACCTAAAACAAGACCGACCGTTTTTCGCAGTGGCATTCTTCTAACCTGTGAATTAAAACTTTCGCAGACTTTTAACAACCGAACATCGTCGATTCTAACTTGCACCTTCCTTAATCAGCGGAAAAGGGGTTTTGATACGGCTTTTGTTATTTTCCGGTAATATCACTGCTGCTGTTTTTGATTAGCTTTTCAACAGGGTTGCGCTGTTTTCTAAATTCTATTTCCGCCCAATCAAGCTCGACAATTTGAGCTATGCTTTCAGCAATAGCAGAGA
The DNA here is from genome assembly GCA_050123865.1 of Desulfobacterales bacterium. Lineage (GTDB taxonomy): Bacteria > Desulfobacterota > Desulfobacteria > Desulfobacterales > JAHEIW01 > JAHEIW01. The sequence continues at coordinate 504 of JASFGH010000189.1, forward strand.
TCAAATTTTTTAGTTCTTTATGAAAGGGCTCCTTCTCAAGTTCATGTTTTTCTATTAGGTAACACACTTCCAGAGTCCCAATCCGTTCATTGTTAGCCTTGATTTCTTGCGACAGTTTCCATTGGGTGTCTTTAAAATTTTTGGTTGTAAACTCATAACGATTAAGCTTGAACCGAGCGCAGGTAATTTCAGGGTAATCAATTGCCGGAGGGATAAAATCGACAACTTCTTGGAGGATATCATCCAAGGAAAAGCTGGTGCTAGCGCTGAGGCCTGAAATGTCATAGAGACATTTTAGCTCTTTTACTCGCTCTCTGAGTCTATAGGTTACTTGCTCCAGTTTCTGATCAGTTCGTGCGCGGTTTTTTATTTCCCCTTTTTATTCCTCATTTATTATCATTAAGCTTAGGGTGCGCCTTAAGAAGTCATCATTATATCGATATCTTGATTTTTTTCTGTCCAAATGTCATTCAGCCATTTCTGCAGCTCTGCCCGAAATTGCCCATCATTGGCATAATCACCCAGCATTTCAGAGGTCACCGGCAGTGATCGCACTCGAACTTTTATCTTACGGATTTTACCACAGAGAAGGGCCCAAAAGCTTGATACGCCGTTAGGATACACGATTGTGACATCCAATATACGGTGAATTTGCTCTCTCATGGAGCTCAGCACAAAAGCGATGCCGCCAGCCTTTGGTCTAAGCAGATGGGCATATGGTGATTGCTGGTTGAGATGCTTTTCATTTGTAAAACGAGTGCCTTCCACAAAATTCATAATTGAGATGGGTATCTTTTTGAATTTCTGACAGGCTTTGCGTGTAATTTCCAAGTCTTTACCGATTAGGTGCGGCTTTTTTTGAAGATAACTTTTAGAATATCTTTTCACAAATGGAAAATCCATCGCCCACCATGCCTGGCCCAAGATCGGAAACCATAACAGCTCTTTTTTGATAAAAAATTTAAGAAACGGAATTTTTCGATGAAATATCCTCTGAAGCACCAGGATATCCACCCAGGATTGGTGATTGGCCAGAATCAGATACCATTCAGTCCGATCCAACTTGTCAATACCCTTAACGTCCCAATATTTGTTTCCAACTAGTTTCTGGTTCTGGTTATTGACCCAAATCCAGTTTTCAGCGATGGCGTTCAGCATACGACTGCAGTTTCGTCTCCAGGATTTCATAGGAATCGCCGCCTTGGCAGCTACTAGCACAAACAAAGGTATACACCAGAACAAGGTATTCAAAGCATAAAAAATCAGGGATAAACTGCCCCGAACCACTCCCGGTAAAACATAAAGCATCATTCCCCCAATCGGATTCGGTAAGAAGATGTTCGCGTTTTCATGTTAGCAAATTTTGAACCTTATCCTGAGTTTCATCTAAAGCCTCTTCTGACTTTGTTGAATTTTTCTCAAATTTGCGTTGTCTTTTTTCCTCTTGTTTTAGCTTCCTCTCTAGTTCTTTTTTACGCTTTTTAAATGAATAATGTGATTTCGCCATATTGGGTCACCTCGGAGGCCGTTATTGTTAATAATAATTAGGTGAATAGAAATTTAATAAAGATCTTTTTTAAGATTCACGTTTAGGATTCAGGATCTTGATATTTCGGATAGGATTGATACTGATCAAAAAGAAACAAAAGGGCACCCCCCTTATATGAAGAATGCCCTTTTTACTTGGAATTGAGAATTAAATCACAGTGACATTTGCAGCGGCAGGACCTTTCTGGCCTTGCTCTATGTCAAAGGAAACTTGGTCGCCTTCATTGAGGGATCTAAAACCGCCTGAGTTGATTGCTGAATGATGAACAAACACATCCGGCCCGTCTTCCTGCTCAATGAATCCGAAGCCTTTTCGGTCATTAAACCACTTAACAGTTCCATTAATCATAATGACATTCTCCTTTCGTAAAATTTTCAAGATCGCAAACTGGAGGATGCCACTCTGATAAATGGATTTTTCCTTCAGAAAGAAATCGCCCCGCCTGTATAAGGCGAGGCCGTGTTGAATAATAACACAATAATCCCTAATCAGCCCAAAAGCAAGGGAATTGTGCAGAACTTATCTAAAAAAATGCCAAATTGACCGATTTCAAGGTCGATTTTGCGTGATTGGACTATCATTTTTCGTCAAATCCGGTATGGTAAAAAAAATGAAGCACGTGACCTCCATAGAAAATAGCCTTACCAGCCTCGGCCGTTTAAATCACCATTTGGCGAATGAAATGGCGAAACTTCCCGAGATTCGGAAATTCAGAACCGAATCTTCTCGCCTGGCCCCTAGCAATCTGCTCAAAATCTATCGGTTTGCACCCGATGGATTTGATCGAATGTTTGACGCCATGGATAAAATCGGCATGCCGGCTTACCGGAAATATTGTTCCCCTCTGCAGGCCCTGTTATGGCTGATTCAGGATGAAAAGCTGAGCGCTTCCGGCATGCTCTTCGGCCTCAAAATTGAAAAAATAACTAATAAAAAGGGGAATGGCCGACCCCATCTAATCTCCGTACTGGAATCCCCGAATGGAAAAACCAATTCAACCGGACTCGACCGGCATTATACCCCAGATTAATTCACCCCATCGGAATTAAATGAAAGCATCAATGAAATTGACTGAAGACCAGCAGCAGGCGCTACTGGAAATTCTCAAAAAAATGAGCAGCGTTTTCTGGGGGCCAGAATTGGAAAAATGCAGCGAGATGTTGCAAAAATCCTTTTTACGTTCTTTTGATAAGCTTGCCGCACAGCCCGGCAATTGGAATGTTCACGAAATCAAATTAGTTCTGAAGAAGTTTAAGAATGCTGAGGCTTTTTTCCCGCAACTGGAGGAAGGCTATGTGCGTCTTTTCATCAGTAATCGAAAGGGTGTCGCCGCACCTCTTTATGAATCTTGCTATGCGAATATAGAAGGTGGCGAAAAGGCTCTTTTGATGGGGCCGCCGGCCATTGATATGAAAAATCGGCTCGAGTCAAAGGGCCTGTCCCTTTCAGAAGACATTCATGAACCCCCGGATCACATATCGATTGAAATGGAATATCTATATTTCCTGCTGGCAAAAGGGTGGTCCGATGAAGACAAGGATTTGATCGATGAAGCCTCGACATTTGCCGCTGACATCATGCTGCCATGGGTATCCCAATTTCAGGCCAGGCTTGCGGTTGAAAAGAAATGCCGGTTTTACCCGCTGATGGCTTCACTGCTGACGGAAGTTCTTGAATTCATTGCCGCATTAAACAGCAGTATCAAAAACGCATAATGGTCTTGGATGGCATGCCATCTTTGAAATGAAACTTCACTTCCGGTGGAATTAGCACCAACCCCGGCATTTACCGAAGGTCAGGGCCTAAGATGCTTCGTTATTGAGGCTTTGTGATTTTCGCCGATCCGTCTTTGTTATCGATCGTTTCGGCTTCCAGATAATAGACCTTTTTCAATTCCGGCCGAATATCCTGAACCATATAATAGGCCTCACCGCTTCTGGCACCGGTGCTACAGACAAACACGATGGGTTTGTCCGTCGCCAGCGTAGGGATTTTTTTCTCCAGTTCATCGGTGGGAATGTTAACCGCTGTCTTAAAGGCACCGGCCGCCGGGCGGATTGATGGCTCAGCTTTCAGGTGAATCCGCCGCAGTAAAATGTCAGGTCTTTTCCCAAAATTCCCGTGACATGTGAACATTGCCCGGCAGTGTCGGTGTGACGGCCCAGTCCAGAAGTCGGGTGCCTTGATGGTAATAGATATTGGGGCGGGTGTCGACGTGGGGAGCTGTTACCCGCACCAGTTTTTCATCTTTGAGCAGACGGCTGACTTTGCTGGCGGGGTCATTGAAATCGCCGAAAACACGCGTCTTGGTCGGGCAGGTGATAACGCAGGCGGGTTCCTCGCCGCGCTTTAAACGATCTTCACAAAAATCGCATTTATCCGCAATTTGGCGGGCTGAGTTTCGATAACGGGCTCTGTACGGACAGGCAGTCACACAATTGCCGCAGCCGATGCATTTTTTGGGGTCGATCACAACGAGTCCATCCGGCTGCTTATAGGTCGCATCCACCGGGCAGGCTGCCACACAGGAAGGGGTATCGCATTGCATGCACTGCCCAGGCTGAAACTCCGCCTTGCGGCGGTCACACGTATCCCATAAGGGCCGAATCCAGTTTCGCCAGGCGCCTTCCGGAACATTGTTTTCAACTTTGCAGGCAATCATACAGGCCTTACAGTCGATACACTTGGATGCATCGATAACGATCCCGTATTTTTTCGGTATGCTCGATTTCATATTCATGTCCTTCAATATAGCGGGTTTCAGGTGTCCCGCCTTCGCCACAAAGGCTATGGCGGGCAGGCAGGTGTCAGGTTTCAGGAATCCGCAGAACAAGAGCTGACATCTGAACACTGAAACCCGAAACCTATTTTTAAAGCTGTCAGACCTTGCTGATGGTGACAAAGGTCTCATGCATGGCCATATTTCCTGAGATCCGGTCGGCATGATCTTCCAGGACATCGGCAATGCAGGCGCCTTTCCCGAAAATTTTCGATAGCCCTTTTGAAATAACGCCAAATCCCGTATCCATATAAACGGTGTCCGGACGGGTATCTTCGGTGACTCTGGCTTTCAGCCGCCCTTTGCCCACCGGGCTTTTAACCTCGACCAGCGTCCCATTTTGGATGCCGATTTTTTTGGCCGGCGCAGGATGAATCCAAAGGCAATTTTCGTGTTCCAACTCCCAGAGCAACGTGTTGTTCGTACTTGCGCTCTGGGTAATATAGGCATTGCGTCCCACCACGATCCGGAAATGGTCTTCCGGCACCGGTTGCGGCGGTCGGTAGACCGGAAGGGGATCGATTCCGTTTTCCGCATAGCGTGAATTATGGAGCTCAATTTTTTTGGAGCGGGTCTTGAAGGGTTTGCCCTCGTGAATGCCGTGGCTGTGACCGGCAATGTTGTAGACCCCATCATCTTTGAGTGCCTTGGCAACTTCGGGCAGTTTCTTCAACTGGGCCTTTCTAAAGTCTTCAATAGTAAAGTCAAAGTACTCCGCCAGATCAAGACGCTTGGCCAGCTCTTTGACGATCCAAAAGACCGGCCTGGATTCAAACAGGGCCGGTACGACCGGATCCCGCGTCATCACCCCCGAACAGGACGACGAGGCCAGAAAGGCTGAAACCGGATCCTGTCGTTCCAGATAACTGGGCGCCGGCAGAACCAGATCCGCCATCCAGGCCGTATCGCTCATGGCGATATCGACGGTCACCATAAAATCCAGTTTATGGATCATCTCGATGGTCTTGTTACGGTTGGCACCCGTCTGCATGGGATTGGTTTTATAGGTCAACCAGCCTTTTATCGGGTAAGGTTTGCCCTCGATGACCGCATCACGGGTGTGCTTAAACGAGCCTTCCTCGTCAAACATCATCTGTGCCCGGCCAGCATCCACCCGATCATCAGGGTTATCCTCATAAAAAGGTGGATCGTGGGAAAGGGATCCGGTTTTAATTTTCTCGGGTACGATTAACCCCCCTTTTTGATCCCAGTTTCCCAGCAGGGCGTTCACGATGGCAAAGGACCTGCGAATCTGGGTAGAGTTTTTATAATCCGAGCTACGGCGGCCGGGATAAACCATGGCAGCTGGCGCAGCGGCTGCCAGTTCGCGTGCCAGGCGGCGGATATCGGTCGCCGGTATGTCGGTCTCTTGCGCCGCCCATTCCGGTGTATACTTCTGGACGTGTGCGCCGAGCTCAGCGAAGCCGTGCGTTTTTTCGGCAATGAATTGTTTAACATATAGCTCTTCTGAGATCAGAACATGAGCAATGGCCAGAAAAAAAGCCATGTCCGTCCCAGGTTTGATGGCGAACCATTCATCGGCCAGGGCAGCTGTTTTGGTAAAGCGCGGATCCAGCACCACCAGCTTGCAGCCGTTTTGCATGGCGGTCATCAGATCGATACTGTCGGGGGTTACCAGGGCTTCAAAGCGGTTCGCTCCCGGCATAATGATATATTTGCAATGAATCACATCGGGGGTGGGAACGATCCCAAATGTATCCAGAAAAGCACGATTGCGGCTCAGCAAGCAGTTGGACTCATGTGAGATGACATTATATGAGCCGTACACTTCAGCAAAATGGTGAACGAATGTAGATTGCATATCTGTTCCGGCCATAAACAGAAAACCGCAGCGGGTATATGCTTTTCCGATCCGATCCATTTGTTCGGCAGCGTGGTCCAGGGCCTGATCCCAACTCAACCGCTGCCACTTGCCTTCGCCCCGCTGCCCTTTGCGCAGCAGCGGATATTTGAGACGATCTGGATCATACAACTGTTGGACGCCGGCATTTCCCCTCGCACACAACATGCCGCGGGATTTTAAGGATTTCGGATTGGGATCCAGCTTTTTAACGACCCCATCCTGCACCCGGGCAATCAACCCGCATTTATTAAAGCACATGTCACAGGCCGAAAACTGGTCACGGATCGGGTCGGATTGGACCGCTTGCTCTCCGGTAACCAGCGCATGCAGGATCCGGGGCGGACCTCCCACGGTTGCCGCTGCTGCAGCGGCAGCAGAAAGCTGCATGAAACGGCGACGCGACATCGTTCTTTTGCTTTTCATTTGCATGTCTTATGCTCCATTGTGCCTAAATTTGCGGATTAAAAGTTATTAGAGAAATCCATTTTCTATTTTTTAATTGGGATCTCATATTTCAAATACCAGCATTGCCTTTCAATCCGCATTCCGCATTCCAATCATTTGCATTTCGCCGGAGATGGCGAATCAAAGGCATGCCCCCAGAGATGCGCGTACATGTCCGTTCGATCTTTTTCCGATAGCTGGGCCCACTCCTTGCTGCACGGCAATTTATCGATGCTTTTGAAGACCTCATCCCATTGGGCTTGAGTTTTATCAATCGGACTCAGGGGTTTTGC
>JASFGH010000190.1:0-7409 GCA_050123865.1 Desulfobacterales bacterium
AAATAATTTTCAAAAATCAAGCGTAAATTTTCCTGACTGATGCCGATGCCGTTATCATTGACTTCAAATTCAGGACCCAGTTCCCCTTTGCGCACCTTCACCGAAATCTTGCCGCCATCAGGTGTATTTTCGACCGCATTGCGTACAAGACCTTCCACAATTTTTCCCAGAACTTCCGGCGGAAGGTAGACGGGTGCGGTCTCTGCTGCATAAGTCCGCAGCCGGCATTTGCGGTGCGAAAATTTCGGCCGCAGGGCTTTTATTTTGTTTTTTACAAAAGGCCCCAGCTCAATTACTTCTGATTTTGCTCTGCGGGGGCCGTAAGTCGCCTCAATGTGATGGCGAATCTTTTGGATAATGTCCTTTTCTCCCAATCCAAGCGAAATCAATACTTCCAGCTCATCCACACAAGCGTCCAGCAGGGCGGAGAGCAGATAATAGGCCTTGTAATCCTTTTCGCGCAGGATATCTTCCAGCTGATACTGCATCTCGAGCAGGCGCTGTAAATTTCTTTGTGCACGGTCGAAAATCGGCTTCCAGCCCTGATCTGCCATGTCCGAAAGTCGTTTTCTTAACAGATTCAAGGAGGCGGATAAAATCGAAACCGGTGTTTTTAACTCATGAGACAGGTGGTGAATCACGCGGTCTTTGGTTCGGTTGAGGCTTTTGACGTTTTCATAGGAGCGTTTAAGCTCTTCATTGATGCTGGCATTTTCAATCGGCAAGGCCACCAGATTAGCGATGGTTGTCAATACATCAACATGGGTTTGACGAAAATTACCCTCCTTTTTGTTAACCGCACACAACACGCCGATCATACGACCTTCTAATATCAACGGCACATCCAGCATGTTGCGCGTGCGATAGTTGGCCTGCCGATCAACCTCACGGGCAAAATACGGACTCTGGTAGGCATCGTTTACAATTTGCGGTTTGCCGGTGCGATAGACCAGTCCGGCAATACCTTTGTCAATCGGGTAGCGAATTTCTTTAAAATTTGTGCCGGTTTCTGATTTATCGAAGACGGCTTCACGAAAGAAAAATTCCTGATTCTCATCGTCCAGCAAAATCACCATGGCGCCTTCTACACCCAGCAAATCCTGAATTTCCTTGGTTATCAACATCAGGCGCTGATCAAGACCGCGATACTGATACATGGCACGCGCTATCCGAAATAGCGCCCGATTCAAACGCGCATTACGCTTTTCCTCGGTCACATCCCGCAGGGTGACAACCTGGCCGGCCGGTTGATTTTGCTCGTCATAAAAAATGGCGCCGTCGACAATGATATCCAGCAAGCGACCGTCTTTGGTAAATCGTTTGGTTTCAAATCCACGAAGCATCTTATCTTCGTGCAGGCGGCGGATGCCCTCAATCGTTTGGTCCTTAAAATTTTCGGGTACAAACGGTATTTTCCTACCTTTCCATTTCTCAAGGCGCCAGCCAAAAACATTTTCAAAAGCCGGATTCAAATAGGACACCGTATTATCCAGATTAAACACGAAAACAGGGATGGGCAGAAAACTTAAAAAGGCTCGGTAGCGCTGCTCGGCGCGCCGACTTTGCTGGGAGAGCTCCAAAGCACAGGCTTCAGATTCGCTCAAAGCACTCTGTGCCATCACTTTATCGGTCACATCCCTGGCGATGCCTCGGAAGCCAACCGGCTCACCATCGTTATCCTTGATCAGGTTGGCGGAAATTTCCAGATGACGCCGTTCGCCGTCCTTGCGGATGATTTCCCAGCTGATATCTACAACTCCCTTGCCGGTACGATAGATCTTGTTAAAAGCCTCTAAGGCAATTTTCGCATTCATTTCATCCATAAAGGTACGAAAATTGCTGTTTTTAATTTTGCTGCGGGAATAGCCGAATATGCGGCAAAGTGCATCGTTGAAAAATAGGAAATTGCCCTTTAAATCGACTTCGTAAAAACCATCAGCAACATCCTCGATCAGAACACGATAGCGCTCTTTTTCAACCCGTGTATTTACAACACCCTTCCCTGCTGGTGCCGCGGATGGATTTGTGGCCTTGTGCTTTAATGATTGGGTGTAATTTTTTTTGGGTCTTTGAGGTGTCATTAAACCGCTTTCTATCATCGTATCAAAAAAACCGGAAGTACGGCATCAGAGGTTATGGGAAAAAAGCTTGAATACCGAAACGTTTTTTAACAATCCCTATATAACCATTTGGTCCGTAAAGCGAGATGGTCACCTCCAGGTAGCGGTATATTAACTTTTATTTTCAAGAATCCCGAATGCTTCTGCATCCAACAAATTGATGCCGCTGGCTTTCAAGACCTCAATGGCCTTGTCATTGTCACTAAAGCGAAAGATCATGATGGCATTTCCCGGGGCAAAGGTAATAAAGGCATACATGAATATGACCGAAACCCCTGCTTGCGTCAGGGGCTTAAGCAGGGCTGCTAGACTACCGGGTTTATCTTCGATTTCGGCTGCAACAACTTCATTGACATAGGCCGGAATCTGCATTTCCATCAAAATCTTACGCGCGGTTGTAACATCCGAAACCAGCAGTCTCAACTGGCCAAAAGCACCGGTATCCACCAGATTCAGTGCGCGCAGATTAATCCCGGCACTGCCGAGCGCTTCGGTGACCTCGTGCAACCGGCCGGGCGCATTTTCGATGGATACGACGATTTGTTTCAATTTTAGACTCATTAGAACCTCCATAATGAATAAAAAATAAAAGTTAGAACATAGATAGAAAATAAGGCGTTCGCCTGTCAAGCAGGAAAGCAAAACACTCAGCTGATAAATCAGCTGCAAATTTGTAGGTTTCTATGATCGAATTGTCAGATCCTTTAGTATTTTCAGTTTTTTCATGCTTTCGTAATGATGATCTATGGATTACATCTATTCTTCTAAAGGCCAGAGTCCTTTTTGCATCAGTACCGACCTTAGTGTTTTCAATGCCTGATTGGTGGCCGGCACACCACCGTAAATAGCGGTCTGGAAAATGACTTCGGCGATCTCCTGCGGCGTGCACCCGACATTTAAAGCCGCATGAATATGAAGCTCTAATTCCTCCAATCGGGAGAGCACCGTCAGAGCAGCAACTGTTACCAACTGTCGCGTTTGATGCGGAATTTTTTCACGGGCATACATTTGACCCGTGATAAAAAGGGATATATTTTTAGCCAGTTCCCTGTCAAAAGAACACCAGAGATCAAAAGGCCTTTCGCCCTGAACATCCTTAAAGTACAGCCCGGCTGTTATTTTTGTTTTTTCCACCAATTCATTATCCAACGGTATCTCCTTTCTTTTCATACAATAAGCAAATTTTTATACTCTACCGGTGCGAGTTTTCAATTAACCCCGAAAACACAAAACTGTGAAAGCACGAAATTATATAAATTTTGAAAACTTTTCGTGTTTTCATTTTTTCGTGCTTTCGTGGTTATGATTTAAGGTCAAATATCATATTCGTCAGCGAAACCAGGTCTTAGCTATTGAGGCTGCTGAAACGGCCAAAACAATCAGCCCCGCCGGCAACAGCAGGGCTGATCTTATTTACACCATAAAACCAGGTCCAATAGAATTAACAGGTCAATGCCAGAAGTAGCGTTTAGCCCTTTACTTTCTTAACCTCTTCGGTTAATGCCGGGACAACTTCAAACAGATCACCAACTATTCCGAAATCCGCTTTTGAAAAAATCGGCGCTTCCCCGTCTTTATTGATGGCGACAATATATTTGGAAGTCGACATACCGGCCAGATGCTGGATGGCGCCTGAAATACCACAGGCAACGTACAGTGTCGGAGATACCGTTTTGCCGGTCTGGCCCACCTGGTCACTGTGAGGCCGCCAACCCTCATCAACAGCTGAACGCGATGCCCCAACCGCGGCTCCCAGGGCATCAGCCAGTGCTTCAATACCGGCATAATCTCCGCCCGTTCCGCGCCCGCCCGAAACGATCACATCTGCTTCCGTCAGCTCAACCTTTTCGCTGGTATCCATTTTCTTATCAGTGATCTTTGTTTTGACTTCACCGAGTTGTACCGCCGGTTTTTCAATTGCACTGTCCTTGGCAGCTTCTGTAATATCCATGACATTAGGCCGGATGGCAACGATTTGACGATCACCTTCTATTTCGACTTCCGCGTTGACTTTCCCGCCAAACATCGGTCGGGTGCAGGTTAAATTGCCATTTTCGATCAGCACTTTGACACAATCCATGGCAACGCCGGCATCCAGTTTGGCCGCCAGGCGTCCTGCCAGGTCCTTGCCCTGCGCCGATGCGCCCGTTATAATAACGGCTGGATCCGAGGTTTGAATCAGCTCAGCCAGTACATTACAGTACGCATCGGTCGTATAATCGGCCAGACCCGCATCATCGGCAACCAGGATCTTATCCGGTCCGTATTTTTTGAGTTCTTCGGCAAGACCGTCGACACCGGATCCCAGCAAGACAGCCGTCAGCTCGGTTCCCAGATCATCGGCCACCCGTCGCCCTTCGCTCACTACCTCAAAGCTGACTTTCCGAAGCTCTCCGTCTCTTTGCTCTGTTATCGCAAAAACACCTTGTGCCATTTTATGTCTCCTCTAAATAATTTTGGTTTCTTCGTGTAGAATCTTTACCAGCGCTGCCGCTTTATCAGCTGCCGCTTCACCTTCAACCATTCTGACCGCCTGTCTTTCAGGGGGCAGGCTCAGCGCTTTTATCTTGACTTTGCGATTGTCTGCACCCACCTGGGCGGCATCGACCCCCAGATCGGCGACGGTTTTGACATCCACCGGTTTTTTCTTCGCCTTCATGATACCGGGTAATGAGGCATAGCGCGGTTCATTGAGCCCGCGCTGGGTGGTAAAAAGCGCCGGCAGCGAGGCCTCCACGACAACGGTGCCGCCTTCAATCGTGCGATCACAGATAATTTTACCGTCGGCCAATTCAACTTTGTTGACCATGGACACCTGGGGAATACCCAACAATTCGGCGACAGCTGCTGCAACCTGATAATTGTCTTCATCCACGGCCCGGTGCCCGGCAATGATCAATTCATAAGGTATATCTTTTAAAGCTGCAGCCAGCAATTTGGCGGTGGCCAGTGAATCACTGCCTTCGGCTGCTGGATCATTGATGTGCACCCCCTGGTCGGCTCCCATAGCCAGGGCCGTTCGGATGGCTTCAATTGATTTGTCGGGCCCAAGGGATAAAATGGTTACCGTACCGCTTTGGGCTTCTTTAATTTGCAGAGCCGCTTCAACAGCCAGCTCATCGTATGGATTCATGATCCACTTTATATCCTGCTTTTTGATGGAAACCCCATCATCAGCAATCTGCACCAGCGATTCGGTATCGGGTACCTGTTTTACCAAAACGACTATGTCCATGTTCCACTCCTTTCTGCTCAAAAAACTGCATTATTTCTCTTTGAATATGTAGCTTATATTTTTTTTAAACTGTAAACTGGCTTTAAAATTGTTAGATTTTGTTCGAGGGTCCCGCCACAAAGCGACGGGGCTTCAAATCTTATCTTTAAATGGATTGTGTTCAGCAAGGCGTAAAGGTTATCATAAGATTTTTCAGATACTACAAACGCCATTCCCTATGCTCAATGCGCTATGCTAATCTAGCGGTTGGCTTTGCGGATGCCTAGCTGATCCAGCGCAATGATCCATTTGCATATATTGGCGGACCCTTCAACCATGGCGTATGTCGGCGCATCGCGGAAAAAACGCGCCACGGAATATTCGGTTGAATAGCCATAGGCGCCCAGAATCCGCATGGCATAAAGGGCACATTTGTTGGCGACCTCGCCCGCCAGATATTTGGCCTGAGCCACATCCAGGCCGTTATTCAATCTGCCCTGATCCTTAGCCCATGCTGCTTTGTAAACCAGCAGCCGGGCGGCTTCGATTTCGGCTGACATCTGGGCAATCATATCCTGGTTCATCTGAAATTCACCGATGGGTTTGCCGAACTGCTTGCGTTCAGTGGCATATTTGATGACTTCATCCAGGCAGGCCTGCGCCAGGCCCACTCCCCCCGCGGCAGCCGAAAGCCGAGTTTGATTCAGAGAGCCGAAAAGGATTTTGGCGCCATCACCTGGTTTACCTAAAATATTTTCCTTGGGAACTTTGGTATCCGTCAGATAGATTTCTCCGGTGGGTGAAGACCGCGAACCCATCTTATCAAGGGCGGTGGTGCGCACATCGTTAAAATTTTTGAGTTCAACCACAAAGGCTGAGAGCCCTTTGGATCCCGCATCTTTGTCGGTATAAGCATAATAAATAGTGACATCGCCCACATCGGCATTTGAAATCCAGGTCTTGGAGCCGTTTAAAAGCCAGTAATCTCCCTTGTCTTCGGCGCGGGATTTAATTGCCATCACATCAGAACCGGCATCCGGTTCCGTCATGGCAAAACAGCCCAGATATTCGGCGCTCACCAGCTTGGAAATATATTTTTGCTTTAACTCTTCGCTGCCATAGGTTTGAATGGTGTAGGCACAGCCAAGGGCCTGCATGTTCACCTGCACCCGCAAAGAGCTCGAAGCCCGTGCGATCTCTTCACTGATAATTATGGCGGCCAACCAGCCCATCTCGGACCCCCCATAGGCCTCAGAAATGACGGTGCCGAACAAACCAAGTTCCCCCATCGGCTTGACGGCCTCCTCGTAGGGGAAATAGTGTTTCGCATCCCATTCGTCGGCAAAGGGCGCAATTTTTTCGTTTGCGAAATTGTGTATTGTATCTCTAAGGATTTCAAGTTCTTCCGGCAAACTAAATTCCATTTTTTCCTCCTGAAACAGATGTTGTTGAGTCAACCGTATACTGTATACATAACTGGCGCAAAGGATGAACTATAGAGGAAGGCACCACGGGTGTCAAGAAAGAAAGCCGCCATCAGATAGGGTTTTCAAACCGGTTTTAGCCACCTAGATAAGCTTTCTTGACCTTTGGATCATTTAAAAGATCAGTGGCCAGGCCTTTAAGACGATTTCCCCGGTTTCGAGAACAAAGGCACGCTTGGGTACTTCGATCGATACACCTTTAAATGCCGGAATCGCGTCGTGATATACGCTGAAGTTTTCAATCCTGAGCGAAAGAGAGGCGCTGTGATGGTCATCTTATCAAAGTCCGGAAGAGGTCTCCCTTTTTGGGCGAGAGGGAACATCTCAGCTCTCCAAAAACAGGGTCCGTCCCCAGGCCCTATTTAATAAGACTGGGCAGGTAAAGGGCAACCTGGGGGAAAACCAGCAGGATGAAGCAGCAAAACCACAGGGCGATCAGGTAAGGCCATACCCCCCTGAAAATATCCATGACCGGTGTATCCCTGTCCACGGCGAACACGACATAGACATTGGCGCCCACAGGGGGTGTCAGCACGCCCATCCCCAGGGCCAGTGTCATAATAACCCCGAACCATGTCCCGTCGAAGCCCA
>JASFGH010000191.1:0-7383 GCA_050123865.1 Desulfobacterales bacterium
TAAAGATTTTGTGATATCAAAATTATATATCTCAACTGCATGCAGCGCAGTCTGTTCTCTGGTTTTCCCAATCCAAGTCCTTCCTGTCACTTGTCCTCTAATTAAAAACGAGATGGTATTATTATAAACTAAATGTGCATTGTATTAACAAGTACCAAGCCATGCTGTATCCCACTCTCCTGTAAGCACTGTTCGACCTGCGGGGTGATGTTGATAAACGCCCTGCGGGTCGGCACTTCAAACCAGAGCTCTTTGCGGTAGCTTTTCATTGCGGCCCTCCTTAATGGTATCATGCCAATCAAATGCATCTTCATTCATCTGGAGACCTGTGATATGTACAATATTACAAAAGAATTTGAAAGTGTGTGAATTTGAGTTTGAAAGAAATTATGAATATTATTTTGATACAATCGCAGCCTGTTCTCCAACCTTCCCAATTAAGTTCCTTTCCGGTATATGTCCTTCAGTTAGAAACAAGATGGCATTTTGATAAACTAAAAGTGCATTTGTATATTGATATTTAATGAGTGTTCACCACAACCATTATGGGATTAAAGGATTAACTTAAATCTAAATTCCATTTGCAGCTAAATTGAAGCAATTTGATAAAAAAATAAAGCACATCAAGTCGCTTTTGTCTGAGGTGATGATCGCTGACCGCAGGTTTGCCTTGCGGGAGTTGGGACGCATGCGAGGCAAAAAGGTCAAAGCGTTGCCGGCGGACAAGTTGCGTAATCGGCTGGATCGTCTCGAACGACGCCTTGAGACATCCCGTCGCAAGCGAATTGAGCGCCAAAAGAATGTGCCCCAGTTCAGCGATATCGATTCGCTTCCAATAACGGCCAAAAAGACGGATATCATCAAGGCCATTAAACAGCATCTGGTTGTTATCGTATCCGGTGAAACCGGCTCCGGCAAAACCACCCAACTGCCCAAATATTGTCTGGCCGCCGGGCAGGGCATCGGAGGCATGATCGGGCATACCCAGCCCCGTCGAATTGCCGCCATGACGGTTGCCCGCCGGATTGCCGAGGAATTAGGCCAGGATCTGGGTGATGCTGTTGGTTACAAAATTCGATTTAAGGATCGCACCTCGAAAAAGGCCTATGTCAAGATAATGACCGACGGCATCTTGCTGGCTGAAACGCAGACCGACCGCTATCTGAACGCTTACGATACGATTATTGTGGATGAAGCCCATGAGCGCAGCCTGAATATCGATTTTATCCTGGGCATTTTACAAACGCTGCTCGCTCGCCGGGACGATCTTAAGCTGATCATCACCTCGGCCACCATTGATACGGAAAAATTCTCTAAAGCCTTCGGGGATGCCCCGGTCATTGAAGTATCGGGCCGTATGTACCCGGTGGACGTACGCTTCGAGAAGCCGGAATTAAAAAAGGTGGGAAAAAATGAGGTGACCCATGTTGAGCGCGCTACGCAGGCGGTCAGACAGCTTTTAGCCGAAAGCAGCCGCGGTGATATCCTGGTGTTTATGCCCACCGAACAAGATATCCGGGATACCTGTGAGCTGATTGAAGGCTCAAAATTCAAAAATGCACGGGTCTTACCCTTATATGCGCGGCTGACGGCCGCCGAGCAGGCCCGGGTCTTTGCACACTCACCCGAACGCAAGATTATTGTGGCCACCAATGTTGCCGAAACCTCCATTACCATTCCGGGAATCAGATATGTGGTGGATTCCGGCCTGGCTCGCATCTCCAGCTATTCGCCGCGAACCCGCACGACCTCCCTGCCGGTGGTGCCGATTTCGCGCAGCAGTGCCGACCAGCGCAAAGGGCGTTGCGGACGGGTGCAAAATGGTATCTGCGTACGCCTGTTTGCCGAAAAAGACCATCTCAGCCGTCCTCTGTATACCCGGCCGGAAATTTTACGGGCTAATCTGGCGGAGGTCATCCTGCGTATGATTGCGTTGCGACTGGGAGATGTCAATGATTTTCCCTTTATCGACCGGCCGGATTCAAAGAGCATTCGAGATGGGTATGATTTGCTGTATGAGCTAGGGGCGATAACAGCAAGGCGCACGGCGCAAGGTGCAGGGCGTAAGGCGCAAGGTGATACGGCAGAGATACGACCGACCTATCAGCAATCAGCACGTAGAATTAAGCTTACGGAGAAGGGGCGGTTGATGGCCCGGATTCCACTGGATCCCAGGCTTGCGCGCATGCTGCTCGAGGCCAAAGATTGGGGGTGCATCGATCAAATCGCGGTTATTGCCGCGGCGCTGAGCATTCAGGACCCGCGCGAACGTCCCCTTGAAAAAACCGCCGAAGCCGATCAGGCTCATGCGCAGTTTGATGATCCCATATCCGATTTTACCACTTTGCTGAACATCTGGAATCGGTACACCCATGTCTGGCAGACCCGCAAAATCGGTAACCCGATCAAGCGCTTTTGCCGGCAGAACTTTTTGTCCTACAACCGTATGCGCGAATGGCGCGACATTCATTACCAGATTCGCACCATTCTGGAAGAATTCGGCATCAGTAAACGACCGCGGGCTTCAAAGGCCCAGGCGCAGAATCTGAATCTGGACCGGAAACAGCCCTTATATCAGTCGATCCACCAGTCAATTCTTAGCGGTTATCTGTCCAACATCGCCGAGAAAAAAGAAAAAAATGTTTTTCGGGCCACCCAGAACCGGGAGGTCATGGTTTTTCCGGGATCGGGATTGTTTGACCGTGCCGGCCGCTGGGTTGTGGCCGCTGAGATGGTTGAAACCTCCCGGCTGTTTGCCCGGACGGTGGCCAATATTGAAAGCCACTGGCTCGAAGAGCTGGGCGGGGATCTGTGCCAGCGGGCCTATCTGAATCCCCGCTGGCAAAAAAGCCAGAACGCGGTCATGGCCGATGAGCAGATCAGTCTTTTTGGTCTGATTATTGCGCAGCGACCGGTGCCTTTCGGGCCGGTAAACCCGGAAGATGCTGCTGAAATTTTTATACGCTCTGCCATCGTAAAGGGGGATCTCAAAAAGCCGTTGACCTTTATGACCCACAACCGGCGCCTGATCAATGATATCCAAAGACTCGAAGATCGGCTGAGGCGGCGTGATCTGCTGATCAGCGAAGAAGCCCTTTTTAGCTTTTACGCCGCAAAATTGCCGGGTGTTTACAGCGCGCAACTGCTCTCCGATAAGATTAAGAAAAAGGGCAATGATCGCTTTCTGCGCCTGAAAAAACAGGATTTGATGAATTATGATCCGGATGTCGGCGAACTCGCCCGCTATCCATTGAGCACCAAAATTAAAGGACAGCGGGTTAAGTATCGCTATCATTTTCAGCCCGGCGAAGATGATGATGGTGTGACCATTGAGATGCCGGTTTCCCTGGCAGCTTCCGTTCCAAAGGAAACATTCGACTGGCTGGTACCGGGGATGATCAAAGAAAAAATTGAAACCCTCATTAAAGGCCTTCCCAAAGCTTATCGCAAAAAGCTGGTTCCGGTAAACGAGACCGTTGAGATCATCCACCGGGAGCTTCCCCGGAGCAGGCAGCCGCTGTTTTCGGCGCTGGGAGAATTTATTTTGCAGCGTTTTGGCGTTGATGTTCCCGCCTCCGCCTGGCCACTCGAATCCCTGCCGGATCATCTTAAAATGCGAATTTCGATGATCGCTCCCGACGGGCGCGTGTTGCGATCAGGCAGGGACACGGGCATTCTCCTGCAATCCACAAAGGAAGCCATTCCAGCCGATGCCTTTGAAACCTATCGCCAAAAATGGCAGATGACGGGTATCACCTGCTGGGATTTCGGTGATTTGCCCGAGTTCATCAGCAGCCCCCTAAAGGCCCAGTCGAAATGGGTGGCCTATCCGGCCCTGCAAGCTGGTGACGATCCCGTCAAATCGGTGCGCTTAACATTGTTTCTACGGCAGGATAAAGCGCTTGCCGTTCATCGCTTTGGCGTTGCCGGACTTTATAAAATTCGTTTTGCAAAGGATTTGAAAATCTTAAAAAAAGGGCTAAAGTTGACCGGGCAGTCTAAAGCAGCGGCCGATCATTTCGGAGGTTCCGCCCGCATTGCGCAGCGCCTGATGGATCGGGTTATATCGGATCTGTTTTGTAAAAACATCCGGACGCAAAATGACTTCGATGCGCATGCCGAAGACGTTTCTCCGATCCTTATTTCTTACAGCCAGAAACTGCTCGATTCCTGCCTGGTGATTTTAAATGCCTATCACAGTGTGCGCAAAGAATTGGATCATTTACAACGGGCCCATCTGGCAAATACGGCTGTGCAACATTTTTGTGAAGATTTAATATCTGCGCTCGAGCGTCTTGTTCCGGATTCATTTATTCATCTTTACAATGCAGAACGGCTGGCTCACATCGAACGCTATATCAATGCCATGCAGATCAGGACCCAGCGTGCTCTGCTGGATATTGAAAAAGATCAGGCCAAAGACAGCCAAGTCAAAGCTTTTGCGGAGCGTCTGGATAAATTGCTGCAAACTCTTTCGGCCAATGCAACAGCTGAAAAAAGAAAGGCACTGGAAGATCTTTTTTGGATGATCGAAGAATACAAAGTATCCATTTTTGCCCAGGAGCTGAAAACCGCCTATCCGATTTCCAAAAAGCGGCTGGAAAAAAAGCTCGCTGAAATTAACCGGATGATCTAATTCGATTTCGGATTGCGCAACAAAAGCGAAGGCTCTGAATTTTTTTATAATCCGCGATCGGCAATCCGCAATACCGAAATTTTGGATTGTGTTTCACACTTTAGAAGAAGATAATTTCTCATGAATAGAAACGCCGAAAAACCACTGGTGTCGGTGATTATCCCCACCTACAATCGGGACTGGATCGTAAAGGAAGCCATTGATTCGGTGCTTGCTCAAGACTTCAGCGATTATGAGCTGATCGTAGTCGACGACGGATCAGATGATCGCACACCCGAAATTCTGGCAGCTTACAAAGACCAAATTGCGGTGATACGCCAGGCGAATCGAGGTGTCAGCTCGGCCAGAAATCGCGGGATCGCTTCAGCCGCAGGCCGTTTGATTGCCTTTCTGGATTCAGATGATCTCTGGCTGCCTCAAAAATTATCCACTCAGGTAAAATTCTTTGCTGACAATCCGGATACCGTTATCTGCCAGACCGAGGAACGCTGGGTGCGAAACTCCGTGTGGGTCAATCCTAAAAAGCGGCACCTCAAATTTTCAGGCATGATATTTGAGCGTTCACTAGCGCTGTGTCTGGTGAGCCCTTCAGCGGTTATGGTCAAAAGAGAGCTTTTCGACGCGGTGGGAGTGTTCGATGATGATCTGCCTGCCTGCGAAGACTACGATCTGTGGCTGCGCATCAGTTGTCGTTATCCGGTCGATCTGATTGAAACCCCTTTGATCATCAAACGGGGCGGACATGCAGACCAGCTTTCCAGAGCCCCGGGATTGGATAAATATCGCATCCAGTCATTGGCAAAACTACTTGAAGGCAATCTTTTAACACCGCAACAAAAGCAGGCCGTCATGACGACTTTAAAAGAAAAATCTACCGTTTATGCCGGCGGTTGCCGCAAACGGGGTAGAGAAGAAGAAGCCAAATACTATTATCATTTGGCAGACCAAATTAAAAAAGATATGACAGATGACGGATGACAAAAGGCAGAAATCAGAAATCAGAAGTAGGGGCGGGGCTTATCCCCGCCCGATCAACCCGCAACCCGTAACGCGCAACACGCAACACAGAAGTAATAAGACAGACAACCAAAGACAAGGCGTATTCTTTTATCTATCTGTAATTATTGTGTATTAGAGTAATATTGATGATAGCCCCACCTAACTTTTCATTTACGTGTGACCGCATCGAGTCATTGCCTTAACTCATTTAATATCAATTTGTTACAAACTACTTGCAATCGCAATTTGGATTTGTTAGGTCTTCGACTGGTAACCCGGGATTGAATTTTGCACCTGGTCTAATTATAGTATAGACTAGATTGCTTGTTATCGGGTACAAAGACGTCGTTGAGAAAGTTTTAATCGTACAATGTTAACGGTTAACCCATAAAGGAGGTTCTGATGAAAAAAGCACTTATTTTTAGTTTAGCCGTGATCTTTGGTTTTGCACTTGTGATGGGCTGTGCACCCGAAGAAAAGGCCAAAACTGAAGAAAAAGCCGCCGCTGAACCTGCGCCGGCAAAGACGACCTTTGTCACCATCGGCACCGGCGGTATCACCGGTGTTTATTATCCCACCGGTGGTGCGATTGCCAAGATTGTCAACAAGAAAAAAGATCAGTACGGCATCCGTGCGACGGTCGAATCCACCGGTGGTTCGGTGTTTAATGTCAATGCCGTCATGGCTGGTGACCTGGAGTTCGGTGTGGTCCAGTCCGACCGGCAATATCAGGCCATCAATGCCATGGCCGAGTGGAAAGACAAGGGCAAGCAGGAAGACCTGCGGGCGGTCTTCAGCATCCATCCGGAAGCCATTAATCTGGTGGCAGCCGTTGACGCCGGCATCGAGACCATCGATGACCTGAAGGGCAAACGGGTCAATATCGGCAACCCCGGCTCGGGCCAGCGCCAGAATTCGATTGACGCCCTGACGGCAGTTGGCATTGATTACAACAGCGACATCACCGCGGAAAGCGTCAAGGCTGCTGAAGCGCCCGGTCTTTTGCAGGATGGCCGCATCGATGCGTTTTTCTACACTGTCGGTGCTCCCAGCGGCGCCATCAAGGAGGCCACTGCCGGCGCCCGCAAGGTGCGCTTTGTGCCGGTTACCGGTCCCGGAATCGACAAACTCATTGCCGACAATCCGTTCTATGCCAAGGCCACAATTCCCATCAGCCTGTATCCGGGGGCCGAAAATGATGCTGATATAGAAACCTTTGGTGTCAAGGCCACCTTTGTGACGTCCGCCAAGGTGCCGGAAAACGTCGTTTATGCCATCACCAAAGAGGTGTTCGACAATTTTGACGACTTTAAAAAGCTTCATCCGGCCTATGCGGTTTTGACCAAGCAAAACATGATGGAAGGTCTTTCCGCACCGCTGCATCCGGGAGCTGAAAAATATTACAAAGAAGCCGGATTAAAGTAAGCGATACCCTTAATTAACCTGCCTGCGGCGGCGGCGGTGGCCAGCCGCCACCGCTGCATAGATTTCTCATCAGCAAAATGAATGTAACGCGCTGACCGGGCGCATCTCATCTGTGTTGCCGCTGTGCTGAGCTTTATCCAAGTCTAATTCATCACTTGAATCTGCGTACCGGAAAATCGTGATACCGATCCAAATAGCGGGTTTATTGCCGTCAAACTTTCCTGAAAGATGGGGTGATTATTATGAGTAACCACGAAATCGAAGAAAAGGACGAGGGCATTGAAATCGCAAGGCGGATGGCCGAAGAAGAAGAAGGCATTGGA
>JASFGH010000192.1:0-7342 GCA_050123865.1 Desulfobacterales bacterium
CGGCAACCCTGGCGATTTGACTTTTCAATTGCATTCTGTCATGGAATGAAAAATTATTAGCATAAACGAACCTCAAATATCTTGCAATCCTCCATGAATGATCGGCCATACCATATCAAGGCAGTTTTATTTTGCTGGGAGGGTACTGTTGTCCAGCAGGACCAACAGTCAATCGAGACGCTGAAGGCATCCATTGGCTGCCCGATGCAAAAAACCTTGCTGGAATATATGTCAAGCCTTCCGGATGAGCCGGGTAAAATTGATACCCTGGCGAAACTCAGCGCTCAGGAAAAGATTGCAGCGTTAAGCCCTAAACCGCATCCTGCCGCAATGGAAATCCTTGATTATTTGCTGGCAAAGGACCTGCGGATCGGCATTATCAGCTATTTAAAGTTAAACACCATCCGGGTCAGTTTACAGGAATTCGAGACGATCGCTGAGAATGATTTCGATTTTATCTTCAGCCGGGACGATATTGCACAGCACAGGCCGCCGGCCGAATTGATTGGGCTGGCGGCTGAACGGCTCAAGGTTGCAGCCGAAAATATGGTGGTTGTTTCAGCAAATGCATCTGAAATTGAAACTGCCCGAAACCAGGGTGCCCTGACGATCTTTCTGAACGAGCGACTTCAGTCTGAACCTCGGATCGTCAATGCTGATTTTGTGATTGGACACATTCGGGATATTATCAATACCGTTCGCATGGGCATCTCGCTAACGCCGGGCAAATTGCCCAATCATTTTTTAGGCGAATTCCTGGATGAATTTGTTTCTGAAGATCCGAGCCTATTGATCAATCCAGGTGTGGGCGAAGATATTGCAGCAGTGGATATTGGATCTGAGGAGGTTTTGGTGCTCAAATCCGATCCCATTACGTTTGCCACCGATTCCATCGGGCAATATGCCGTCTTGATCAATGCCAATGACATTGCCACCTCCGGTGCGATCCCCAGATGGTTCTTAACCACGCTTTTTTTTCCCTGCGGTACAACGCCGTCACAAATTAAAAATGTGTTTGCAGAACTTAATGAATATTGCCGGCACTGGGGTATTACCCTGTGCGGAGGGCACACCGAAATTACCGAGGCCGTCGTCAAACCCATTGTGGCCGGCATGATGGCCGGTACGGTTTCCCGCAACGACTTGATCGACAAGCGCCAAATGGAAAAGGGTGACCGGGTGCTATTAACCAAGGGAGTGGCCATCGAGGGAACCGCCATCATTGCTAGGGAATTTGGCGATTGTCTCGAGCAAATGGGCATTTCGAGGGACAAGATTGATCACTGCCGTCAATTTTTAGATCAAATCAGCATTATAACCGAAGCTAAAATAGCCGCTGAAAACCCGGCAACCAGTGCCATGCATGATGTAACCGAAGGGGGGCTGGCAGCTGCTCTGGCGGAGTTGAGCATTGCCGGAGGGCACAAAATCAAAGTAAACATGAACAAGATACCCGTTTATCCGGATACACAAAAAATATGCGACCTGTTGGATATTGACCCACTGGGGCTGATTGGTTCCGGCAGTCTTTTAATATGCTGTCGCGACGCGGACAGCCGGGAATTGATGCAGCGAATTGATGCTGCTGGCGTAAAGATCACCTGCGTCGGAGAAGTAGCGGGCAAGGGCCAGGAAATCCATGCCTATAAGGACAAAAAGCGGGTGCCCTGGCCCAGTTTTGAGGTGGATGAAATTACGAAGTTATTCTAAAAGCGATCTGAATTCGCTTTTGGGTTATTTTTTGAGTCCGCGACAGAAAATGTCAAAACCAACGTCAAGGGTCTGTTTTAGATAATCTTTACGTTCATCAATAATTCTTTTGCTGGTCAACCATAAAACCACCCCGGAAAATAAGGCCCAAAACGTATCCGCCAGAGCCACCGGATGCTTGTCAATGAAAATACCCTTTTCCACGCCTTCTTTGAATATCTGGGCAATGGAACCCAGCGATTTGCGCGACAACAATTTTATCTCTTCCATCAGCTGGGGAGACAAATTTTTCAGGGTTTCACTGGACTGAAGATGAAACATGTTGATAATGATCAACGGATCAAATTCATAAACATCGTACATTGCGTCTACAAGAGACTTTAACTTTTGCTCGGGCCCGGAATCCTTTTCTTCATTGACATGCTCGACCCGGATTAAAAGGTATTGAAGAATTCGAAGTGACAATGAAGCATAAAGCTCTTCTTTATTTTTAAAATACAAATATAATGTACCCGGGCTAAGTTCAGCTTCCTGAGCGATGTCTTCCATGGTGGCTTTGTTGAAACCTTTGTCGGAGAAAACGCGTTTGGCGGCAACCATAATCTGTTGCCGTCGCCTTTCCTTTTCCCTTTCCTTCCTTTCCTGGATTCCCATGGCTCAGATCCTTCCTGAATAATATTTATTTATAATATGACTATATAATTAGTATTTATTATTTAATCAAGTAAAATATTTATGCCCCCGGACGCACAATAAGGGTAAATATTTATCTATCCCATTATAATCATTAAGATTACTGGCTATTACAAAATGAGATCAAATCCATAAATAATCGAAAATTGAAAGATATTCATAAAATTGATGATAACTTATTTCGCCTTTTCCGGCTTTTGGGTGCTATTCATTGTGGATAAAGCCTTGGGGGATGGCAACGCCTCGGATAGCTGTTAATCATAAACCGGGGTGCGCGTCCGACACACCCGGCAGGGGATATGGTGCTTGAATAAACACTTGCCTGAATAGCAATTTAATGCCATTGTTTTTAGCACCGAAAATGGAGGAACGATGAAGGAAAAATTAAAGCCCAGTGCCCAGAAAGTGCAGGAAGCCTTAAATGCCCATAACCTGAGCTGCGAAGTTGTTCAGATGACGGATACGACGCGCAGCGCGTCGGACGCAGCCCGGGCTGTCCGATGCCGGGTGGGGCAGATTGTAAAATCGCTTATTTTTGAAGGCCAGCAATCCCATCAACCGATTTTGGTAGCAGCCAGCGGAGCCAACCGTGTAAATGAGCGGGCCATTGAGCAATCTGTGTCTGAACCCATTAAAATGGCCAAACCCGATTATGTTCGCCAGATGACCGGTTTTGCCATTGGCGGGGTGCCGCCGGTCGGACATGACCACCCGCTTAAAATTTTTATTGACGAAGACCTGCTGCAGTATGATGAGATCTGGGCGGCTGCCGGTACCCCTCACGCGGTATTCAAATTGACCCCCGCCGATCTCAAAATGATCACCAACGGCAAGATCATATCAGTTAAATGAATTTCTCCTCATAAATGAGGCAAAACTTGTTAGAACCCTTCTTAAAGATGTGGATCAGGGTTCATGGCAAGGCGCACATCGGTGAGAAAGCGGAGCATACACAATTGTATGTGAGCATTTTGAGCCGATTCGCAACGCCGCCATGGGCCTTTAGACGCATTTTTAAGAAGGGTTCTAGCCGATGGCTACTTGAATGACATCCTGCCGAGCACTCACCCGTTGAATGGTCACCTGGATCAAATCTTCCGGCTTTAATTCGATACCGCTGGTCATCGGTAAATCGCACTCCAGCATATACTGGGTTAATAGAATCTGATATTTTCTGCGGGCCTTATGCAGGACAATGGCTTCTTCTTTTTGCCCGACTTGATTTTCAAGATATTTTAGAAGCCAGTACCGATGGCGGGTGTATTGAAGGCGACCCACAAGGCTCATGGGCAACTCGAGGAATTTTATGATGTCAGCAATTTGATCGGTGCTATAGGCCGTTTCCAATCCGAGCGATGCCCTGATCTGGCGCTGGTTGACCAGATCCGAATATTTACGAATAGGAGATGTTGCGGTGATGTATGCGTCCAATCCCAATCCCGAATGCCAATCGGGCTTGGTGCTCAATATGAAGCGGCTGAGAAGCCGGCGTTGCATCCAGTTCTGAAAAAGCGTACCGGCACTGTTTTTATATAGCCGTTCCCGGGGCTCGCGTTGCGATCTGAAAATAGCCGGTAATTGACGCTCTTTTAAATGATTTGCCATTAGCCAGTTGGCCATGATCATTAGCTCTGAAACCAGCATCCTGCCCGGACTTTCCCGGTTTACCTGATTAACAGAAACCTCCTGGTTTTCATTGACCCAGATGCTGATCTCAGGCACCGTAATCTGAATGGCCCCATCATCCAGCCTTTTCAGGCGATATTTTTTGGCAATATCCTGTAAAATGCGCATCTGGGGAATTTCATCCACAGCATTATTGACATCGTAATAGGTCAACTGATGCTTGACTTTAATCAGGCTCTGCAAAATCTCAGTCCTCACCACTTCAGCCTGAGGGCTCAGATCAATCATAATGCTGATGGCCGGACGCAGCTCGCCGGCTTTCAGGCTGCAAAGGCCTTCCGCCAGAACCGAGGGTAGCATGGATATTTTTTGGTCCGGCATATAAATGGAGCTGCCACGCACACTCGCCTCCTGATCAACAACATCATATTTACTAATGAAGTGACCGACATCAACAATGTGAACGCCCATTCGAAATGCATCATCTGTTTCTTCAATGCTGATGGCGTCATCAAAATCCAGCGTTCCCTGGCCATCGATGGTCATCAGCGATAGGTGGGTTAGATCACGGCGCTCAGCAGCTGTTCCCATTGGGTTTGAGCTGACAATCTGTGCCGCACGTGTCAAAACCTTTTCATTAAATTCAGCCGATATCTCGTTGCGCAGCAGCTCAAGGTTTTCATTTTCATCAAACACACCCAATCGCACGAGGACCCGAAATATATCCTGCAGACTTTCGACACCGGCTCTGGCCGTCATACTCATGGCAATCGTATCGTCTTTACTTTCTTTGCCAAAGAGATAGTACGACTTCAGGATTTCAATAAATTTCTGAACAGTCGGTGTGACTGAAGCAGGATCAATGGGTGTGGTTGAATTCAGCAGGCTTTTAAGCCAGCTACCGCCGGCATCAGTCAGCTCCTGCTTGCGTTGCGCCTCTTTTCGCTGGGCTGCGAGCAATTCAACCTGTTTTACCGAATTGGGGCGAAACCCTTCTGGATTAAATTTGAAATAGAGCCGGTCATTAAATAGGGCCCGCATGACCGCCGCTTCATGATCTCCTGAGGTACTTTCCGGAAAGCAAAATTCGGTCATGGTCGCCAGGTCGATCCAATTTTTTTCGGTGTTCAGTACTTCCCAAAGATCGCGGATATCAATATTGTTAACGAGTTCTTCCCGTTTACGGACAACTTCTTTTAAGGCCTCGACCATCCGATCTCTTCCCAGGTTAAGATCAAGGCGTATTTTGTCCCTGTGCAGCAGTCGTTTGCGGGAAAGGTTGACCTCTCGATTGTTTTCCGTTAACAACCGTAGCCGCTGGTTCTTGACTTCAAGGACAACCGCACACATTATTTTCTGGCGGTCTATATATTCGACGATACATCCTGATTCCATAAAAATTACAATAACAACCGACTTGGATGAAGTCAACGCAAGAAAGAATTCTGTTTATTATCAATTTGTTATAAAAAACAGCAAGTGCAGCAGCACCCCATGAAATCCATAGCCCTGATCAAGCCCTACCTTAGAGAGAATCGCCTGAAAATCGCAATTGGCCTGCTCAGCTTAATTGTGGTTGACGTGCTGCAGCTTTTCATACCTCGCATCATCAAATGGTCGGTTGATGGTCTGACCGCTTTTCAAATCGAAACAGGCCAATTATTGCTGTACGCTGTATACATGGCCGTTATTGCCATATTGATCGGCGTTTTTCGATATGTCTGGCGTCTCTGTCTACTGGGCACATCGCGGCGCGGTGAGGAAGGTTTGCGCAACTGCCTGTTTGCCCATATCCAGACCCTTTCGGCATCTTTTTTTGATCGCACCCAGACCGGCGATCTAATGGCGCATGCCACCAATGATATTCAGCAGGTTCGCATGGCAACCGGTATGGGTTTGGTCGCCTTGAATGATGCCATCGTACTGGGAGCCGCCGCCATCGGTTTCATGCTCTATATCAACGTCACCCTGACGCTTTTTGTTCTGATCCCGATGCCGTTGATTACCATCAGCACAAAATTTTTCAGCAAACAAATGCACCAGCGCTATCAAAGCGTTCAGGCCACTTTTTCGGACCTGACCGAGGTCATTCGAGAACGCTTCTCAGGAATACGCATCATCAAGGCCCATAATCATAAAGAAAAAGCAGCAAAGCGGGTTGACGTCGTTTCAAAAGAGTATGTCAAAGAAAATCTGGGCCTGGTAAAAATTGTGGGATCCTTTTTCCCGCTGATGCTGCTGTTTACCAATTTAAGTCTGGCGATCGTGTTGTATCTGGGCGGTCGCCAGACCATCGCTCAGACCATAACACCTGGAGATTTTGTGGCATTTATCAGCTATCTGGGTTTATTGACCTGGCCCATGATGGCATTGGGGTGGGTGACCAACTTGATTCAACGCGGGCGCGCGTCACTTGATCGCCTGAATCGAATTCTGGAAACCCGTCCGGACATAAAGGATGATAAGCACGCGAAGCCGCTGAGACGGTTTGAGGGCCGCATCGTCTTCGAAGATGTTGGTTTCCGTTATACATCCAACGGTAACGGCAGCCTGCCGGTTCTTTCAGGGATAACGCTGACGGTTGAGCCCGGCAGCGTTCTGGGTATCGTCGGCCCCCCAGGCAGCGGCAAAACGACACTGGTGAGCCTGATACCCAGACGATATGAGGCGGCCCGGGGCAACATTCGCGTTGACGACCAGGATATACGTGCGTTGACAATTGACAGCTTAAGATCGCATATTGCCTTCATGCCCCAGGAGCCTTTCCTGTTTGCCGGAACCATCAGGGAGAACATCACTTTTGACGATCCGTTGTTGGCAGAATCCCACCTGCAGCAGGTGACTCAAAAAGCTGCACTTTATGATACGATCCAGGCGTTTCCGAATGCGTACGACACCATTGTCGGTGAAAAAGGGGTGATCTTATCCGGCGGTCAGAAACAGCGCATTGCGCTGGCGCGGGCATTTAACCAGGACGCCGGGATACTCATTCTGGATGATCCCATCAGCCAAGTGGATTTGGCAACCGGCAATACGATTATCGAAACGCTTAAAACGATGATCGGCCGGAAAACAATCATCATCGTATCCCATCGCATCTCGGCCGTGCGTTTTGCGGATCAAATTATCACACTTGAGCAGGGCCGCATCACCGAAAAGGGTGCTCACCAGGATTTGATCGCAACCGATGGATATTATGCCAGAGCCTTTCGGCTACAAGAATTGGAAGAGGACCTGAATGCACCCTGATTACGGATATTTCGAAGAAGCACAACTGGGCAAGCCCTATGACCTCAAGCTGTTGAAAAGATTG
>JASFGH010000193.1:0-7339 GCA_050123865.1 Desulfobacterales bacterium
GTACCATGAAAAAACAGGAAATTGACCATCTTCTGGTAAAAATGCTGGATTATCACAGGGATGTCTCCGACCTTAACTTTACTGTGGGCAAGCCCATGCAGGTGGAAAGCGCCGGCGAATTGATACCCGTTGATTTTAAGCCTTCATTTAAGGCGTTGACCCCCTTTCAAACCGAGATCATTGCGTTGAATCTGATCAACCAGGACCGCCGCCTGACCCATGCCCTTCTGGGTTCTGGCTCCTGCGACATGTCCTACTCACTGCCCGGCAAAGCACGCTTCAGGGTCAACATTTTTTCCCAGGGCGCCAACATATCGATCGTTTTGCGTAAGCTGGAGTCTAAAATCCCGACCATCGATGAACGCGAGCTGCCCAAAACGATGTTCCAGATTGCCAAGGAAATCAACGGCATTGTCTTTGTCACCGGCGCAACCGGTTCCGGTAAAACCACCACCCTGGCAGCCATACTCGATGAAATCAATGAGAACAAATCCGTGCACATCATCACCCTGGAAGATCCGGTAGAATATCAACATCCCCATAAAAAATCGACCTTCAACCAGCGCGAACTGGGCATGGATTTTGACAACTATGCCAATGGCTTGCGGGCCGCTCTGCGGCAGGCCCCCAAGGTGATTCTGGTCGGTGAAATGCGAGATCGCGAAACAATTGAAATCGGCCTGCGCGCCGCAGAGACCGGCCACCTGGTTTTAACAACCCTGCATACCGTTGATGCCGGTTCGACGGTCAATCGTATTCTGGGTATGTTTACCACAGAAGATGCAGAACAGATTCGCATCCGCCTGGCAGACACCATGCGCTGGATCGTCTCCCAGCGGCTGCTTCCCAAAGTTGGAGGCGGCCGGGTGGCAACCTTTGAAATTTTAGGTGCCAATCTGAGGGTCAAAGACCTGATCTTGCACAGAGAATCGGAAGGCAAAACATTTTATGAAATTATGGAAAATGGCAATGCCTTTGGCATGATCACATTCGACCAGCATATTGTCGGCCTGTACGAGCAGGGTTTGATTACCCAGGAGACGGCACTGGGTTATAGCTCGCATAAAGGGATTGTGGGGCGCGGTATCGATTCCATCAAGAGTGCCCGTGGTGAAGCCACGACCGACATCAGCAACCTGGAAATTGATCGGAATTACGCCAAATCCGTTAATTAATAAGGTTAGCCCGTTTTCCGTTTGCCCGTTCGCCGGTTAAAAACAAATCTAACTTTTTTCTTCTATATCGGACTAAACGGGCTTAACCGGCTAAACGGGACAACCGGATAGTAATATCGAAGCTAAACACAAATATAAATTCGTTGTATATAGGAATAATAGACATGGAAGTTATCTGCAGCAATTGTCAAAGCAAATTCAAGATATCAAATGAAAAGATCCCCGCTGGCAGGCGTGCAACTGTTGCCTGTCCCAAATGTAAAGGCTACATTACCTTAAAGCCTCAAAAGGGTTCCGCAGGCGGCCGCACCGCCGGACCAATGGGCGGTTATAATGCGGCCGAGAAACCATTTGACTTCATCGAAGAAGAAGGTTTGACCGCTTTGGTATGCGAATCGAACCCAATGGTCCGCAAGACGATTATCAATGCACTTGAAGTAATGGAATACCAGATCACCGAGGCCGAAAATGCCCGTGATGCGCTAAAACGCATGCGCTATCACAATTACGACCTGTTTGTCATCAATGAACATTTTGACACCGACAATCCGGAATCCAATAGCGTATCGCTGTTTCTCGAACGTTTGGGTATGAGCGTGCGCCGCGAAATGTTTGTGGCCTTAATCAGCAACCGATTCAGGACGATGGATAACATGATGGCCCTCAACAAGAGCGTTAATTTAATTATCAACATTAAAAACGTCGAAGATATCGGGAAAATATTAAGCCGCGCAATTACGGACAATGAATATTTTTACCGCATTTATAAACAGACGCTAAAAGAGGTCGGCCGCGCCTAGTCCGTTTTAAAGGAAATGGCCCTTTTTCCGATATGCTGCGTTCTCCGCGGATTTCTGCCCTCAACGTATACGCAAGTACGCCTCAGACAAAAACTCCCTGCCCGCCATCGCGAGCGCTCAGGCGAGGCGGGCGGGCTTGTGCGGATTGTTGAACACATTAATGTAAAAATCAAGACGTGAAATCCCGCCGATAGGCGGGGCCTATCGAAAAAATTCCTCATTTCCACAATTCTTACTCACATTTGACGCCTTAAGAATCTGATTTATTATTTACTAGATACTAGAGCCAAGTTATGTATCCCTCTATTTAAAAAGCTCAAGTACCCAACAGTAATAAAAGTGAAAACCATGATTGAAAAAATAGCGGATGATCTTTTTTTGATTCCGTTGACGCCGCCCATACGCGGTTTCTCCGATTTTATCACTGCCTGGTTGTACCGTGGCAGCAACACCTATTTGATTGATGCCGGCCCCTCGACTTGTGTGCCGGATCTCATGCGTGCATTGCAGGCGTTAGATGTCCGTCATTTGGACGCCATCTTGCTCACGCACATTCATCTGGATCATGCCGGCGGCATCGGAGAAATCGCCGAAGCCTTTCCCCAGGCCCCCATCATCTGCCATCAGGTAGCCATTCCGCACCTGGCTGAGCCCTCGCGTCTGTGGGAAGGGACAAAAAAAGTACTCGGATCGATGGCCCTGTCCTACGGGCCGATAAAGCCGGTGGCCGAAAATCGGCTCCAGGCGGCTGACCATTTTGAGACCGAAACCATCAAGCCAATCATCACACCCGGGCATGCGGCCCATCATGTCAGCTATCAATCCGAAAAATACCTGTTTGCCGGTGAAACCGGAGGTGTCTTCAGGGCATTGCCGGAGGATCGGTTATATTTGCGGCCGGCCACCCCACCGAAGTTCTTTCTGGATGAAGCACTGCAGAGCGTTGATGCCCTTATTGCCTGTCAGCCGCAAATGATCTGCTACGGTCATTACGGTGCCCATCCGGATGCTGTCAAAATGCTGCACATCCATCGCCGTCAACTTCAGTTATGGGAACACCTGCTCAGGGCTGAAAAGAATAAATTCGATGAAACCGAACGCGACTCTCAGTGCCTGGAGATACTTTTGCGGGAAGATAATCTGATGGGAACTTTCGATCGACTGCCGGTGGACATACAGGCGCGCGAAAAATATTTCCTTAAAAACAGTATCAACGGGTATCTGGGGTACCTTGATTCAGAGAACAGAGGTCAGAGGTCAGATGACAGAAGTCAGAGGCCGGAAAACAGACGGTAAAGACTGTCGGATGAAATCTCCATCTGTCATCTGTTATCTGTTCTTTGTTTTCTGTATTCTGTCTTCTGAAATATAAGGTGATGACAGGTAGGATGCACAAAAAGCGAATGCACACATTAAGCCATATTGTTCGCGATCACTTTTAGGCCCGTCAGCGTCAGTGCCGGTTCAACCACTTCAATGGTTTCGGAAACATCGAATAAAAGCTCTGCCAGGCCGCCGGTGGCAATTACTTTGGGTTCAGTTCCCATCTCCAGTTGCATACGCCTGACAATTCCATCTACCAGTCCGGCATAGCCGAAGATGATGCCGGACTGAATGCTCCCGATGGTATCTTTGCCGATAACGTTTTCAGGGGGGCTAAAAATTTCCACCCGTGGCAGCTTGGACGCTTTTAAAAATAGCGCTTCTGAGGCAATTCCGATTCCGGGACTGATGGCCCCTCCAAGGTATTCACCCTTTTTAGAAATGGCATCAAACGTCGTTGCGGTACCGAAATCAACCACGATCAAACTCTTGCGGTATCGATGAAAGGCGGCCACGGCGTTGACGATGCGGTCCGCGCCGACCTCACCTGGGTTTTTTATTAGTATGGGCATGCCCGCACAATTTTTGGCATCAACCCATGTGGGGGGATGACCGACATATTTGCGGCAAAAGGCATCCAAAATGGTGACCACCGGTGGAACCACGCATGAGATAATAGTTTGTTCAATATCGCCCAGCTGGAGGTTGTCGGCGATAAACAGACTGTTAATCAACACATTGAACTCATCTTCGGTGGTGTTGCGCTCGGTATGAATTCGCCAATCGTTGCGCAGTTGGTCGTCTTGGTAAACGCCCAGAACCGTGTGTGTATTGCCGACATCAATGACCAGAAGCATTTCATTAACCTCTTTTTGTGTGTTCAGGTGTCAGCAAATAGATGCTCTGATTGGCCTTTCAGCCTGGGGGCTTTAATAGGTTCTAGAAAAATTCCAGCTTACGATTTGTACACAACGCCCTGACACCTGACACCCGAAACCTGAAAACTTGATACTTTTGCCAAAAGCTTAGACCGCCTAAACGAACTGGCGGTATGATTGACAGAAGACTTAAGCCTCCCGGGCGGCTTTCATCGCGTCCAGGATTCGAATCGTGGCCCGGGTGTTGGAGACATCATGAACCCGCACGATGTGCGCGCCGCAAAGCACCGCCGCAGCAACTGCGGCCTGGGTACCGGTTTCAACGATCGGCAAATCCGGTGGGATATCGTCGCTATGTTCGTCTTTTAATAATTTACGGATAAATGATTTGCGAGAAGGACCCACCAGAATAGGAACATTCAGGGCCGCAAATGCTTGCAGCTGCCTGATGAGCAAAAGATTATGCGATACCGTTTTGCCGAATCCGATTCCCGGATCAATAATGATGTTTGATTTTGAGATACCCTGCTTTTGCGCCCTGACGATCGCCGCGCTAAAAAAATCTGATATTTCGCCGATCAGATCCGTATAGGACGGAGACAGCTGCATGGTTTTGGGGCTGCCCAACATGTGCATGAGCACCACCGGTGTGCCGGACTCTGCGGCCACTGCACCCAGATCCGGGTCGAAACGCAGCGCAGAGATGTCGTTGATAATCGATGCGCCGGCTTCAATTGCCCGTCGGGCAACTTCGGCTTTTATGGTATCAATGGATATGGGAATGGAGATTTCTGCTGCCAGTTGCTCAATGACCGGAATGACCCGTTCGATTTCCACATCAACCGGCACCGGCTCAGCAAACGGCCGGGTGGATTCCCCTCCGATATCCAGGATATCGGCTCCGTCGGTTGCCATTTTACGACCCTGGGCCACAGCGGACTCGGGCGTAAGAAATTTTCCGCCATCGGAAAATGAGTCCGGTGTCACGTTAACCACACCCATAACAGCCGTTCGATGGCCCAATTCCATGTCAAAACCGGGCCATGACAGCCGGTATGTTTTGGGGATTGTCTGCATCATCAGGATGGATCGACAGCGGATTTTGCAGTGGTCTCTTGATTGTCTAAAGGTCTTGAAGGCAGCTCGATGCCGGGCCGCAATTCTTGAATCAATTCATCAAGCTCTTTACCCAGAACGGTTTCCTTTTCGAGCAGCACCTCCGCCAGCTTGTGAAGGATATCCAGGTTTTCGTTTAGAACCGTTTTAGCACGTTCATAGGAATTTTTGATCAGGTTATTGATTTCCTCATCAATTTTTTGGGCCGTCGCCTCGGAGTAATCCCTGTGCTGGGCGATTTCGCGACCCAAAAAGACCTGCTCTTCACCTTTGGCATATGAGAGCGGACCGAGGTTGTCGCTCATACCCCAGCTCCTGATCATCTGCTGGGCAAGATCAGTGGCCTGTTTGATATCATTGGCCGCACCGGTACTGATGCGGTTGAAAACGATTTCTTCAGCCACCCGTCCGCCGAATGCAACCGCCAGCTCGCTTTGGAGTTGATCTTTAAATTTAAAATCGCGCTCCTCGGGTAAAAACCAGGTAACGCCGGCTGCCCGTCCACGGGGTATAATGGTAATCTTATTGACAGCATCCGTCTCGGGCAAAAAACGCGCAACCAGGGCGTGGCCGCCCTCGTGGTAAGCAGTCACCTTGCGGTCTTCCTCTTTAATGACTTTGGACTTGCGCTCAAGGCCCATATATACTTTGTCTTTGGCGTCTTCAAAATCGACCATACCGATTTTTTCTTTATTGCGTTTGGCTGCCAGCAAAGCCGCCTCGTTGACCAGATTTTCAAGATCGGCACCGGAAAAACCGGGTGTTCCCTTGGCCAGGATTATTACATTCACGTCCTTATCGATAGGCGTTTTTTGCATGTGGACGCGCAGTATCTTTTCGCGGCCCCGGATATCGGGCATTGAGACCACGACCTGCCGGTCAAAGCGACCGGGTCGCAGTAATGCCGGGTCCAGAACATCGGGCCGGTTGGTGGCTGAAATCAAAATAACACCTTCATTGGATTCAAAACCATCCATTTCAACCAACAGTTGATTCAGGGTCTGCTCTCTTTCATCGTGGCCTCCGCCCAGACCGGCCCCGCGGTGACGCCCAACCGCATCGATTTCGTCGATGAAAATGATACAGGGCGCATTCTTTTTACCCTGCACAAACAGGTCTCTGACACGGGATGCACCCACACCGACAAACATTTCCACAAAATCAGAGCCGCTGATACTAAAAAAGGGCACTCCGGCCTCACCCGCAATGGCCCGCGCCAGAAGGGTTTTGCCGCAGCCCGGTGGTCCGACCAGCAAAACACCTTTGGGTATGCGCCCCCCCAGGCGCGTAAACTTTTTCGGGTCTCTCAGAAATTCAACGATTTCAATCAATTCCTCTTTGGCTTCGTCGATTCCGGCAACATCTTCGAAAGTCACTCTTTCAGACTGATCCGACATCAAACGGGCACGGCTTTTGCCGAACGAAAGGGCCTTGCCGCCACCGGCCTGCATCTGGCGCATGAAGAATATCCAAACACCGATCAAAACGATCATTGGAAACCAGGAAACCAGAACAGACATGTACCAGGGATTTTCGGATGGCGGCTTTGCGCTGATCACCACGCCTTTTTGACGCAGGATTTTGATCAGATCGCTGTCTTCGGGTGCAAACACTTTGAGCCGATTGTTGTCGGCATCGGTTACAAAAAGCTCCTGACCCTGAATAACCACCTGGGATATGCGCTCATCATCCACCATTGAAAGAAAATCAGTATAGCTAATACTGGTTTCTGCCAGGTGTTGTTTGCTAAAAAGATTGTACAGCATGACCATCATCAGAGTGATGACCAGCCATAATGCTAAATTTTTATAAAATGGATTCAAAGACAAATACCTCCCCAAAATATTGAAGATTGAAAATTGTATATTGAATATTGTCGGCATTCCATCATTTGTATGTAAAAGCCACAGATTCTTGAATTATACAATATTCAATCTACAATATTCAATATCTCTCAACAGTATCCTTTACCTGAAATTAAATTTCAAGTAACAAATGCGGGCTGCAAACGAAAAACGCATTAAATCCCCCAGGATAAAGGGAACGT
>JASFGH010000194.1:0-7299 GCA_050123865.1 Desulfobacterales bacterium
TGTCATTTAAATACTGGTCGAAAGAGAGATAATAATCCTTTTTGAGCAGGGCGCGACTATCGAATCGGGGCGGCTTAAGGCCGATGCGTTCCACATGGATGCCGAAATCCAAGCGGGCGAGCCAGGTCACTGTTGGCGCTAACAGAATCAATACGAATATGATAGATAAAACCTTTTTCATGGATCGATTAAAACCGGTAGTAGATAAAGCTGCTGTTCGCTCCGCCGATGATCAGCGCCGCACA
The DNA here is from genome assembly GCA_050123865.1 of Desulfobacterales bacterium. GTDB lineage: Bacteria > Desulfobacterota > Desulfobacteria > Desulfobacterales > JAHEIW01 > JAHEIW01. The sequence continues at coordinate 246 of JASFGH010000194.1, forward strand.
ATAGGGAAGCAGCAGCAGAATCATTATGATCCCCGCCACCACCGGGAGGGGATCTTTTCTGTTTACGATCAGCTGAATCAGGGATACATCGGCGGGCAGGAAAAAAACCGGCACAGCCACAAGCACGAATAAAACGTTGCGATAGTTTAATGCGCGACTGAGCTCATAGGTAATGGGCAAATCGCTGAAGGTGAACATGGCTGTGAGAAATTCAATTGCCTGAGAAATATTTTCGGAGCGAAACAGCACCCACCCGACCACAACAATGATCAAGGTTAGCAAACGGCGCGTAAACCGGGATTTATTCGCTGCAAGATCGCGCAGGCCGGTGATACGTTCGATGACCAGAAAGGCACCATGATACATTCCCCAGAACAAAAAGGTCCAATTGGCGCCATGCCACAGGCCGCACAATACGCAAACAATCGTCATATTGAGGCAGGTTCGGGCTGTTCCCCGGCGGTTACCGCCCAGCGGTATATACAGGTAATCTTTGAACCAGCGGCCAAGCGTCATATGCCAGCGGCGCCAAAAATCGGTTATGCTCACGGCAGAATAGGGGCGATTGAAATTCTCGGGGAAGGTAAAACCAAACAGCAAGCCCAACCCGATAGCGATATCCGAGTAGGCCGAAAAATCGAAATAGATCTGGAGCGTATAGCCCAGCGCACCCAGCCATGCGACTTTGGTATCCAGCAGTTCGGGTTTGAGGCCAAATACAACGTCGGTAATCTGGCCGCAGGAATTGGCGATGATAACTTTTTTCGCCAGGCCCCAGCAAATACGGATGATTCCGTTGTAAAAATTGTCCCACGACTCCTGGCGCGCTTTGAGCTGATTGCGAATCGTGCTGAAACGCACGATCGGTCCGGCAATGAGTTGGGGAAACATGGCGATATACAAAGCAAAATCGACGATGTTGTCCAGCGCCGGGCATTTTCCCCGATAGACATCGATAACGTAGCTGAGTTTTTGAAAAGTAAAAAAAGAAATGCCGATTGGCAGAGCGACGGACTGCCAATCGATCGGGAAATGTTGCCATTCTAATAGCAGGTTGTTGACTTCGGATACAAAAAAATTGGCATATTTGAAATAGGCCAGCAGACTTAAATTCAGCAGCACTGACATACTGAGCCACAGTCGCTTGAGTCTGACTCTATGTTCGATCAGGTGCCCGAGCACATAGTCTGCTATCGTCGACAGGATTAGGATCAACAAAAATCCGGCAGCACCATACAGATAAAACAGGTAGCTAAAGCACAGAAGGATGCTATTGCGCAATTGCCTGGCGGCAAATAGCTGATGCCCGAAATAGCAGGCAATTACTGCCGGCAGGAAAGCGAACAGAAAAATTGTACTTGAAAATACCATATAAAAGCGCACCCCAGGACGCTAAATCCGTCCCATTTTAGAATCATGAGTTTACATGTCCATTATTGTTTTTCCTTAAATCAAGGTAAGTGGGTCGTTTTTTACAGCCGGACAATCTAATATCTGAATTTTAACCCAATTTGACAATAGAATCAAAATACATCCGAGGAATTTGGGAATGGCGGTGCCGTTCGACAGGTTGGCGGCGGATTCAAATTGCCGGCACGCAATGAGGCGGGAACCAATTTGTTTACATTTTCAGGGTTTTTTGAGCCCAAAAACATGCTCCTGGCCCTTGCGGCCTTTAATCGGGATGGTTCCCAGATCCTGCAGGGTAAAATCGTCGTGAACCAGATCCGCTGTTTGGGAACAAATAATGATTTTGTCAGATAAATCTTTATTAGCAATGCCGGATAAACGAAAGGCCAGATTGGTGCAGTCGCCCACCAGAGCCAGATCAGCCGCGCGTGAGCCGTAATGTGACAGGGTCACTTTGCCGGTCGTGATCCCCCATCCCATCTGTAAATTGGTGGCGGCGGAATTTTTAACGGATAATCGTGAGCGAATTTCATTAAGGGCCTGGTCCTGCTGCAGGGCAGCGTGACAGGCCAAAACAGCCTGCTGGCTGACCGGTTCGACATGATGATCCCAAAAAGCGTAAACAGCGTCACCGGCATAATCCTTGATGGTGCCTTTAAAATTGACCACAATGCTACTGAAAGCATCGAAGACTTCCTTCATAAGGGCATAAACATCTGCTGACGCATGGGACTGGGAAAAAGTAGAGAACTCTCTAACATCAGCCACCACATTGGTGACCACAACCTCGGTGGGTGTCACCATCGTACCTTCGGTCAATATGGCTCTTTCTTGCGTAACGGAATCACCTGACTGGGCGTTTACCGTAATCGAGACCCCACCAACGCTGATGACATCTTCATCTGCCAGGTCACTGGATGCACCAGCGGCCAGACGAATGCCGTTGACCCAGGTCCCATTCTTACTCATATCCTTGATTTTAAGCGCTTTGGCACGACGGCTGATGACCGCATGGTCTCTGGACACCTGAGCATTGTTCACCAGAATTCTTTTTTGAGTATCGATGCCGGTGCAGCTGCGTCCGATAAAAACCTTATCGATGATCTCTAAGCGTTGGACCTTTTGGTTTTCGTCAAGCCATTCTAAAAATGGATGCGGCATAATTTGACCTGCAGGGGTCTTAATTTGAGACGGCGTCCAAAGAACTCAAGGAATTGCGACCAAAACAACGGTAATGTTGTCAATGCCGCCGGCAGCTTTGGCGGACTCAATCAGGTTCTCGGATTTTCGTTCGATATCATTATCAGCGCACAAAATCTCCTTGATCTGCCCATCTGCTATCATATCGGACAATCCATCTGAACACAGCAAAAAAACGTCGGCAGGATGGGTTTTGCCTTTTAGCAGATCGATGGTCATCTCTTCTTTGATACCAACGGCGCGAAATATGACATGACGCATGGGATGGTTTCTGATCTCGTCTTCAGATATCAGCCCTTCTTGAAATTGCTGCTGGACGAGGGTGTGATCTTCGGTGAGCTGCTCCAGCATGCCGTTTCTCAACCGATAGGTGCGGCTGTCACCGATATGGCCGAGAATAAAGTTCTGTTTAAAAAATGCCAGCAGCTCGGCGGTGCAGCCCATGCCTTTGTGGTCCGGATGTGCGCTGACATGCTCAAGGATTTTTTCATTCGCAGTATGATAGGCTTTTTGAACGCGATAGAGTGTGTCTTTTTCAGAGCGATTGGGATTAATCGAAAAAATATCGAGGGCTGTCCGGGCAAATATTTCGCTGGCCACCTCTCCGGCCGCAGCACCTCCCATTCCATCCGCAGCAAGGCAGAAATCGAACTCGGGGCTGACCAAAAAGACGTCTTCATTATTCTGGCGCCTGAGGCCGATATCCGTTTTTCCGGTGAATATTTTCTGGGCCATATGGGCGGTATCCGATATGTTTAAGACAGCGTTTAGGTTGACTGCTTATGATCTGAAAATTGCTTCATGAAATTCGCAAGGTCGGAAGTACCGAATGCTGAATTCTGCTGCTTCTTAAATGATAACAGGTCGGCATGCACCGCCGCAGCACTTTGATACCGCATATCTTTTTGTTTTTCTAAACATGCCATTACGATGCGGTTTAATTCATCCGGAATATCCGGAATTGTGTCCTTTAAGGGTGCGATCTCAATGCTCGGTATTGTCCGAATGGCTTCAACTTCGTTGTTAAACTCATAGACTCTCTTGCCACGAAGCGTTTCATAAAACACCAGCCCAAGGGCGTAAATGTCGGCTCTGTGGTCAATCGGCTCTCCGAGTGCCTGTTCCGGTGATAAGTAAGCCAATTTGCCTTTAACGACACCGGCTTGGGTTAAACTCGGTTCGGACCTGGCTTTTGAAATACCGAAATCACTTATTTTTACCTCTCCCTGATAGGAGATCAATAGATTCTGGGGGCTAATGTCGCGATGTACGATTTTAAACGGTTCTCCGGTCGTATCGTCCTCTTTGTTATGTGAATAATCCAGCCCCTTACAGATCTGTGACATGATAAAGACGGCGATATCAACCGGCAATCCACGATCCAGGATCTTGAGCACTTCGCCCAGGTTTTTGCCGTCAATAAATTCCATGGCGATAAAATAGGCATTTTCAATATTGCCGTAGTCAAATATTTGAACGACATTCGGATGCTGCAAGAGGGCCGCCACCCGGGCTTCACGGGTAAACATTTTAATAAAATTTTGATTTCCCGCCAGATGCGGTAAAATTCGTTTGACCGCGACTTTGCGCCGAAAACCGTCTTCGCGCACATAATCCGCTAAAAACAGTTCGGCCATACCGCCGCGGGCGACTTTGCGCTGCAACAGATAAGGGCCGATGCGGTCCATCTTGGCGATATCGGATTCCATCCTCTGGGCCCGCGCTTTGGCGCTGAGATCTATCACAAACAACGCCACCGCCAGCAAAAGTATGGTCCCCAGAACCCCGGCGACATATAAGAAACGCAACCGATTGAGACTGTCATGAAGGCGGGCAACAGATCGAACAAGGCCGACTTTGCCGATTTCGACATCTGAAAAATTGATAACCTTAAAGAAACCAACGACTCCTGTTTTGTCAGGCAGCCTGGCGGAAACAACCTGAACGCCATCCTGCCGTTCGATGGGCGTCTCGTCAAGCAGCGGTTCAAATTTCTGATTCATCAATTCCGCGTTGGTGTGGGCCAAGATGGTATTTTTGTGATCCAGGATGACCGCAAATTTTAAGTCTTCAATGCCCTGTATCTCTTTGATGGCCACATTAAGTGACAAAATATCCTTTTCCAGGACAAACGGCCCGCTCTTGGACTCAAGGCTCCGGGTCTGGGCAATTCCTTGCTGGTAAAATGCATTATTGTTTTGTTCAAAGGCATAATGGTATAACAGATAGCCAGCGATGTTGACCAGGAGCCAGACAGCCAGACAGATGGCGACTTTTCTGGGGCTACGTTCAATGAAATTTAAACGGGATAAGTGTTTCATTCCTCTAGCAACTTTGGTAAAGGTGCTCGTTGAAATTTCTTTAACTTTCACCGCTGTCATGGTGGCAATTTCATTGACCAGCATGGAATACCTCCTGGCTATCTGAACGGAACACTACTCGGTCAAATTTTTGATAATCTCGGCGCATCGCAAAATGATCCGGCGTTTGAGCCAAACTAAATCGTCTGAAACGCTGTGAGTTTGAGCCTCTTTTTCGCTGCTGGCGACGCCGGCGGTAAGGTTCGCATTTTGCATCGTCAGACCGCCTGTCAAATGGGGGTCCAGGTTTGACTGCTTGAACAGGGTTGCCGATAGCGGTTTCCGGGTCCCACACAACGGGCAGGCAATCGGATTGCCCTTAGCACCTGTTTCGATTTCGGTTGTTAACGGTGTTGCCGGTAAGATTTTTGTCAATGTTTCTCTGATCGATTGATACCGGAACAAGATGAACAATAGTAATAGGAGCAAACCACTGATAACAGAGATGACAGCAAATATTTTCCGAGTCTGCACGGGTCCGGGAGTTGACATACCGATAAATAGTTCACCAATTTGGGTACCGGCATAGGTAATGTCTGAAACGAAATTAATGATTTTGGCATGACTGGCAAATCCCCCTTCCCGGATGGTCACTTTTTCGACGCTTCGGGCCGTGGGGGTCATATCCGGCATAAGATGACCGGTGCCGGTAAACGCCACGACTTTATTGCGATGATCAACCACAGAAGCATAGAAGACGCTGGGTTTGCCGGCAGCTTCGGTCAACAGACGGTGGATTGACTGGGAATCTTTTTCTAAAAGGGGCAGGCTGACAAGATTGGCAAGCTCGGTTGTCAGCTCAGTGCCTGTTTTGGTTAGACGGTTTTTGAGGTGGTTGACGCGCAGGCTTAAAATTGAGTAAACAATCAACATTACCAACCACCATACAACGACCCCCACAAACACATAGCGCCAGTTCAGGCGACTGCTCAATTGGCGAATGGATTCCATGCGGTGTTACCCCCTCGTGCTATCCGATCATTATCAAGCTGTTTTGCCGTGTTGCGTCGTTTGTGAGGATCGAATTGAATAGGCAGCAAATGCAATCATCATTCATTAATTATTATGGTGAAAATTTAATGTCAAGCAAATTAACTGCCTTAAATTTATAGCATTTAGCCTTACATCGAGTCAAAGGACGATATCATATTTATCCATTACGCTGAATATGATATTATATTTGACAAGCGGTCAGAAATAGGCCTAATGATCAGAAGCACATCGCTTTGATATCAGGCAATCGGACGAAAGACACCAACATAAGACGGTTGAGATCATTTCATACTCGATTATCGTCTCAGAGGGCTGCTATGTTAGCTGATATTTGTTTTCCTGCTCGATCGGATCGTCGTTCTCATTTTTTCCAGATTCTGATTTTTTTGATGGTCTTCATAATGGGCTCCCTTTTTTTGAGTGCCTGTGCATCCACTCAATCAAAGACGTCTCCGTCACACACGAATCTTTTTCGTTCCGAAGACTATGTTGTTTGTCAGCTACAAGGGAGTCAATCACCGGCAGAATTGGCTGCAAAATTTCTGGGTGATCCGCAGCACGCCTGGATTATCAAGGAGGCCAATCCGGATATCCGCTTTCGGCGAGGTAATGCGGTTGTCATTCCATTAAAAGAGCGCAAACTGGGCGGCTTGAGTGCCGATGGATTTCAAACTATTCCCATTTTGACCTACCATCGGTTCGCTGAAGATTGCGGCTCGCCCCTGTGTATGCCCGCCAGCACCTTCGAGCGTCAAATGCGTTATTTGAAGGAAAACGGATATCACGTGATTACCGCTGAAGAACTTTCCGCTTTTCTGGAATATCGCCGGGGGTTGCCGCCAAAGTCGGTGCTGATCACTATGGATGATGGCTATCGCTCCGTATACAATATTGCCTATCCGATCCTTCAAAAATACGGGTATAAGGCAACCCTGTTTGTTTACACGAGTTTTGTCGGTGTTTCCAAAATGGCCGTCACATGGAATCAGCTCAAAGAAATGAAGGCCAATGGCTTTACCATCGGTTCACACACGATCAATCACAGCGACCTGACCCAGCCAACGGAAGCCGAAAACGAACAGGCGCATCTG
>JASFGH010000195.1:0-7283 GCA_050123865.1 Desulfobacterales bacterium
AAACAACTGCTGGCTGTGTCATTCCAAGACGTTTGGCCAGGGGAGGAACGTCAAAGTAGCGGGGGTCTCGTCATGTGCATGATTCAGCTCGAGCACACAGATGCAGAAGAGCTGGCCGCAGTGCTCAAACCCTTTCTGTCACCGGCAGGCAGCATTGCGCCCTACCGGCCCACCAACACCCTGATCATCCGGGATCGCGCCTTGGTGGTTGAGCAGCTTTCAACAGTAATTAAAGGCAAGCCCTGCGTGTCGATCTCTGAGCAGTCAGAAGTTGAAACCGGAGATCAACAAGAGCAATCTCATCTTGACCAATAGCCTACAATCGTCTGTTCTCTCACCCGAAAGTTTAATTCAAAAAACATCGGCCTCCTGGCAGGGTCGAGTGTCTCCGACATGCTCTTCTTTGCCAGCCATCATCGCTCCGGCACTCCATTTTATTTATAAATTTATCAATGTCACCTTGCTTTTAAAAAATGAACCCCGCTGGAAAAAAACAACCAGCGGGATTTTTATATAGAATTTAATTATTTGATTTCAAGACGAGGGTTGGGTGGCGGTTTTACCGAGCTTTTCAAGCTGCTTGTCGATGGCGACCTGAAATCCCTTGAGGCTGCGGTCTCTCAAGCGGATCCCATTGATGAATATTGTGGGCGTGCCCCTGACCCCGGCCTGCCGTCCGTCTGAAAGATCCTGTTTGACGCGGCTCTGGATAACAGGGTCTTTCTTCTTTTTTTCGTATTCCTCCAGTTTTAGACCAACGGTTACGGCAATATCCTGAATTTTCTGATCATTGAGTTTGTTATAATTTTCGAACAACAGGTCATGAAACTCCCAGAATTTTCCCTGACTTTCGGCTGCCAGGGCCGCAACAGCCGCTTTCATGGCGAATTTGTGATTCCGGAGGGGAAAGTTTTTAAATGCAATTTTGACATCTTGCGGATATTTCTCGAGCACCTGCTCGAGTACCGGCACAAGCCGCGCACAGTACGGTCATTCAAAATCATCGAAAACGGCGATTACCACGGCGGCATCTTCGACTCCCTTAAAAGGTGCGCCGGAAACATTTATTTTCTGGATAAAGTCAATGGAGACAACCTGCACGGTTTTATTCTTGCCGCTGTTTAAAATGAGCGTAGATCCTCTGGGGCCCAATTTTATCCGGTCTATGTGTTTGCCGACATCAAGTTTAGCATCCGGCTTGGTATCGGACGAGAAGATCAAAACTTCACCCTGATCGGTCAGCACGAAAATCCGCCTTCCGTCGAGGGTAATCGTCACATCAATGGGGGTTGCGTCAAATTGTAACGTTTTACGGACGTTCCACTCCACATTGTCGGAAGCCAGACCACTGGTGAAAGCGCCCGGGACGATGACCAAAATCAACACCATGATCCATTTGCAATTTTTCCAATTCATTTTTAAAACTCCTTGTCCGCTGCAGCAGCATATAGGCTGTTATTCAAAAACATAGGATAAGCAGAATCAATGGTCGTGTAAATTAAAGTTGTAAAGGATATTCTTTTATTTAAAACCCAGGTACCTGGCTATTTAAATCAAAATCTGAATAACTGCAACAACCTTATTATCTAAAAAAGAAAAAGCAACCGCAGGCAAAATTGGGGATCCATCTAAAAAAAATTGTGGTAATCGGTGCTAATCTGTGTCCCTAAAAAATTCCGCAGGTTGTATACATCTCGCTCAAATTTCGAGAAACTTATAATTTTATGGGCGTCCCCCTAGTTTTTAGCTTGTATTTTTGCGGCTTTGAGTGAGGCGTCATCATTCCGGGCGGTAGGGTTTGCCCAATGCGGAGGGCGCCATGCCCGAAAACATATTCAGCACGGCTTTGACATGCGCTTTGCCTTCGGCCCAGATCTGCACGGATTCTTTCTGGGCAAAGGACATGATCAGGAGGGTAAAAATCATCAGCGGAAAGGGTGCCACCTGAAAGACCTGGGCAGGCACCGAAGGGAACCATCCCTGCAGATAGATGCCCATAACCTGTAGAAAGGAAAACAGATAGGCCCCGATAGCCGCCCGCACCGGATTCCAACCACCGAAGATAACCAGCGCCAGCGCGATCCAGCCGGTGCCTTCGGCACCCTGGGGGCGCCCCCAGCCGGGCTTGGTGGCCAGCGAAAAGGTGGCCCCGGCCAAACCGACCAGCAGGCCGCCGCAGATGGCAGAAAATAACTGTAATCTTTTAGGGTTCAATCCCCGGGCGTAAGAGGCCCGGGGGTGCTCACCCACCGAGCGCAGCTTTAGGCCGTAAGGGGTATGATGGACATAACACCAGCACAGCAGAATCAGCAGCAGGCTAAAATAAACCGGTACGTTATGGTGAAAAAAAACATCGCCGATAAACGGTATTTTTTCCAGCAGCGGTATGACCAGTGGTTTTACCTGCGGGCCCTGGATGCGGGAGTAAGGGTTGCCGATAAAATAGGCCAGATCGCGTCCCATAAGAGTTAACACGAACCCGACGGCCACCTGGTTTTGGCCCAGGTAAATGCTGAAAACCGCCACGGTCAGCGCCATCAGGGCACCCACCAGTGCCCCGGCGGCAAACCCGGCCAGGGGGCTGTGGGTCTCAAAGGCAACCGCAAAGGCCGCCATGGCGCTCAACAAAATGGAGCCGTCCAGCGAAAGGTTTATCAGCCCGGCTTTCTCCGTAACAGTCTCGCCCAGGGCCGCCAGCACGATCGGCGCGGCTCCGGCAATGACGCCGGCAAACAAAATTGTCAAGTCAAGTTCAAGCATGGCTTTTCAATGACTGCTGAGTATATAATTACCAGCTCAAAAGTTCTTAAATCCTAAATCACAAAACTCAAATTTCAAACAAATCTCAGATTCCAATGAATCAAATTCCAAACATATTTGAATCATTGAGATTTCGAATTTGAATATTATTTGTTATTTGAGAATTGATGCTTGGAATTTTCTCAATTCAAGAACTCAGCCTCATTTAAGTATACTGCAAAGACTTTTTTATTATATTTATGGGACATGACACTAAGAACTCTGTTCTCTGATCTCTGCCCGCTGCCGTCGCCAGGCATGAACACCGAGGGTGGCCAGCACCAGGGCGCCCTGGATCACGCCGCTTAAAGATGAATCCAGCTGCAGCGCCATGGGCAGCTGGATGCTGCCGACATTCAGGCACGCAAAAAACAATGCCACCAGCGGCACCAGCCAGATATTGTAATTAGAGAGCATGGCCACCAGCAGGGCCAGATACCCGTAGTTGCTGGATATGGCCGGCAGCAGGCGGTGATAAACCCCGCTGACCTGAAGGCTGCCGGCCACACCGGCAAACCCGCCGGCAAAAATCATGGCCAGCACCATATTGCGGGCCGGTTTGAGCCCGAACAAATAGGCTGCAGACGGATTATTACCGATGGCTTTTAAATACAGACCGATTTTAGTGTAACGCAGAATCAAGGCCGTTAAAACCAGGGCCAGACAGACAATGGCCAGGGCCGGCAGTGACAGCCGGATCGATGCCAGCTGGGGCAACCACAGGGCCGGCGGAAAAACCTCGGTGCCGCTCATCGAGGCAACCCCCGGCCGCTTCCAGGGACCGAATATGAGCCACAGAATCACACCCTGGGCCACAAAATTGAGCCCCAGTCCGGCAAAGATTTCATTGACGCCGCCCTTTGTTTTAAGAAAGCCGGCGATCAGCGCCCACAGTGCACCGCCAACCAGGCCGGCGATAATTGAACCTAAAATGATCAATGAGGGCATCTGGCTTTGCAGGCCCAGCCGCAAAACAGCCGTCGTAAAAACAGCCCCCATCATCACTTGGCCCTCGATGCCGATGTTCCACAACCCGATGCGAAAGGTGAACAGCAGACCGCAGGCACACAGCGTCAGCGGGATCCAGCTTTTGATGACATGCGAAAATTTGATCCAGGATCCTACAGAGCCTTTGAAAATATGATAATAGGCCGCCAGCGGAGGCGCACCCGCAATGATCAGCACCAGGGAAGAGAAAAAAAACACCGCCGCAACAGTCACCAGCAGATGGCGTGATTGCTGTATCAGTGGTAAAAACAGGGTTTTTTTTGAAGTGTTCATGCCTTTAAAAGGACGTTAATTTATTTTAAGCCAAATACGAAATCCGAATATCGAAATTCGAAACCCTAATGTTCAAAACAAGAACAAAATAGATGTTTTAAATTTTGATATTGGATCATTTGGATTTGTTTCGTATTTCGAATTTACCATTGTTGATAACGCTTAACCTGGAATCATCATACCTTGCCTGCGATGGCCCGCCCCAACTCCCGGGCGTCTGTCTCAGCAGCCCCAACTTTTTTGATAATTCGGCCGTTGAAAAAAACCAGCACACGATCGGCCACCATCAAAATCTCATCCAGCTCCGGCGAAGAAAAGATGATGCTGGTCCGTTTGGTGCAGTAGGTGTGCAAATGTTGCCAGACCCAGTTGACGGATTCGATGTCCAGCCCGCGGGTAGGGTTCTCAAGAAGCAGCAATTGCGGATCTTGCGGCAGAAAGGATAACAACAGCCGCTGCTGGTTGCCCCCTGACAGCTCTTCGACGGTTGAATCCGGCCGGCCTTTGATTTGAAACTTTTGAATTTGTTGCTGAGCCTTCTGCAGGGCATCCGGCCAGCGAACCACAAAATGCTGCCGATTGGCCTGGAGCGCAAAATGCTCGGTGATACGCATTCCGGCGATCAGCCCTTCTTCCAGCCGCGAGGCCGGTAAAAATGAAACACCCCGCTGTTTGAAGGCATGATGGTTTTTGCCGTGCATGTCGCTGCCCAGCAGGCTGACGGAGCCGCGCCGGGCCGGCTTTAGACCGCCGGCGATGCGTAAAAATACCCCCTGCCCGCTGCCCTCGAGCCCGGCCAGACCGACGACTTCACCCTCCCGAATGACGGCGTCACAGTCCTGAAGCCCGGCACGCCCGCCGCTGCCGTACACCTGCTTCATGACCAGAACTTCCTTGCCCGGCGTTTCCGAGCAGCGCGGTGGAAAAACCGGTGGCGTTCCAAACATCATTTCCAGAAGCCCCCGGGAATCAAACGGCCGATCCATCCCGCCGGTGACCCTGCCCTGGCGCAACACGGTTACGCGGTCGCACAGCGCCTCGACATCTTCGAGCTTATGCGACACCAGGATGATGCTTTTGCCCTCGGATGCCAGTTTCTTGAGGGCATTAAAAAGAATCTCTTTCTGGATGCTGGAAATCCCGGTGGTCGGTTCATCCAGGATCAGCACCTGGATGCCCAGAGACATGAGCCGGATGATCTCAAGCTGTTGGCGCTCCCCGATGGTCAGTGCGTTTAAGGCTGCATCCGGCTTTAAGTAAAAATGTAGGGCCTGTGAGAGATCGGCGAACTGCCGGCGGAAGTTTTTTCTTTGCGGGTTGAGGCCTTTGGTTTGCCCGAGCATAAAATTATCCAGAACGGTTAACAGTGGAAAATCAAGCGGATCCTGGTAAAGCATGCCGATGCCCAGGGCAGCGGCCCGGGCCGGGTTGCGGTAATCAACCGCAGCACCGTCAACCATAATCGTGCCCCGGGTCGGGAGGCTGAAGCCCGACAGGATTTTCATCAAGGTGCTTTTGCCGGCACCATTTTCACCCAGGATTCCGTGAATCTCACCGGGCACCACCTTTAGATCAACCCCTTCGTTGGCTTTAACGAGCCCATAATATTTGTGGATATCCTGCAGCTCAATTTGCATGGTTTATTCCTTTTTCTGCACATGAGCTATTAACGTATTTCATTGGTGAGCACAAAGGGAATTTGCCTTTTTTGGATTTTTTTAGAGTGCTGGAATAATGGAGTAGCCTACTCCGCCGAAACAGCTTCGGCTACGAAGGCCAAGTTGGAGTACTGGAAAAAAAGGTGCAGAAGGCTTCACTCGCTCCTCCTGCACCTTGTTTTGTGTAGATATTTATTAAGACAGAGCTTGTTTATATCGATTTATCTAATAACCGGTCGTCTATATTAATTTAATGAATGAAGAAAAATATTTTTAATAACAGTAAAATTTTCGCTTTATGGATGAGGAATTTTTTCAATGCACAAGGCCGCACACGGGTTTACAAGGAGGCGTACTTGAAGTACGTCGACAAAGTAAACCCTTGGAGAACGCAGTGCATTGGAGAAAGGGCCATCCAGAAAGCGAAAATTATTTGGCGCTACTGGCCCCCTCCATCCCCTCCAACAACTGCTCCATATACCAGACCTGCTTGTCGCTGGCCGTTTGGCCGGCTTTGACAAACGGGCTACCGTCCTGGTAGTTCAGCGGGCCCCTGAGCAGGTTGATCTTTTTAGAACCCAGACCTTTGATAAAGCCGGCCAGATGTTTTTGGGCATCGGCCGAAAGCGCCGGCCCTTTGGTAAATCCAATGGTGCTGGTGTCTGGATTATTAATGTCTTTCCAATCCGGTCCCAGCCAGATCCATTTGGATTGCCATTTTTCAGAAAAGGCGGCTTTCACAAAGTCGACATATCCCGGGCCCCAGTTAAAGTAGGGCACGCCCAGGCAGACTTCATCTGCGCCTTCACAGGCACCGACGTAATCATACGGGATGGCCCAGACGGCTTTGCCTTCCTGTTTTTTCTGTTTGGCCACCACCACGGCTTCAGTAGTGTCGATACCGGAAATCACCACGTCATAACCGGTGTTAAAGAAATTTTGAGCCACCTGGGTTGGGTCCGCTGTTACACCGGGGATATTGAACCAGAAGCCAATCCAGGTCACCTGAAATTTCAGTTGCTTGGGATCTTTTTTAAGCACATTTGCCCAGGCATATTTGGCACCCAGATAGGCGCAGGCAGCCAGCCGGCGAGTTTCTTCGTTGATGAGTGGTCCCAGATAGCCGATTTTTGCAGTCTTGGTGGTCAGGGCGGCCGCAAAACCGGCCATCATTTTTCCGTATTCCATGCGCCCCATTAAATTGCTCAAGTTTTTGGGGGCTTTGCCAGTCAGCACATCGTCTCCGGAAATATGAATAAAGTAAACATCCGGATGCATGGCGGCAGCCTCGCGCGTGCCGTCTTTCATGTCGTCAGAGTTGGCGATGATCAGCTTGGCGCCTTTTTCGACCATATCGTCAACCAGTTGCGGAATGGTAACGCCCTGGCGGTCGGCCGGATTAACTTTGTCGATGTAAATCATCTTGGTGCCCGGCACCATTTTCTCGACATACTTGCCGCCCTCATAATGGGCCTGACTCCAGCCGTGATCGTTGTATGGACCAACCAGAAGCAACCCGAAGACATTTGGTTTTTCTTCGGCCGA
>JASFGH010000196.1:0-7262 GCA_050123865.1 Desulfobacterales bacterium
ATATCCGAACGCCCCAGCATCTTGGCATATTCATCACCGGTGTATTTGGCCACCTCGTCTGTCTCAAAAGGGATATCGATATCAATGATGTCAATTGTCTCTCTTTCTTCCGCGGTTGTGGGCGCTTCGGTCAACTTTCCGCTCAGGGCGTTTTCCACCGAGGTTCTGAGTTCATCAGGCGTGAAGGGCTTGGGGATGTAATCCAGCGCGCCCAAACGAATGGCTTTTAAAGCGGTTTGGGTAGATGCATATGCGGTCATCATGATGGCTTTGGTCAGCGGCCATTCTTTTTTGGCCAGCTTGAGCAGTTCCAGGCCGTTTTGCCCTGGCATGACGATATCTGAGATAAGCAGTGAGAAGCTCTCTTTGGCCATTTTTTCCAGCGCTTCCTGGGCGCTTAGGGCATGCGTGACCTCATAATTATTCTTGGTCAGAATTTTTTCCACGTTGTGACAAATACCCCTTTCATCATCGACAACCAGGATTTTAGATGGCGCTTCCATTTTTTGCCTCCCTAAGTGGTGATTTTGAGTTGAATTAAAAAAAATTTCTTCGGCAATAATTATTTGATGTTTTGACCATTAATCTTTAGCAGATAACGTGCCAAGCTTTCTTGTATATTATAACTTATTGTAATAATTATAATATAATTAAAATTGAGCAGTTTGCGGTTTGGTAATTGTATAAAAAAAATATGCATGGTTGGCAAAATTAGGCGCTGGTCTGCTCAGGCCCCAGGAATGCGTGGGATTCGCAACCGAGCCGATGGAATCGAGTTTAATTTATTGATATCATTATTTAATTTTGAACTCCCGAAAGTTTCGCCACGAATCAGGACAGCTGACGAGCAGAAAACGTGCATGCTGTATAAAAAATATATACAGAAAACTTATTTATACACGTTCTTAAGTTTGTTTTCCAGAAATAGGCCGGACGCAATCGGGGGGCGCTGTCCCGGGCGGTTGTCTTAACGCTGTTGATGGTTGCGCTGGGGTAGGGTGATGCCGTGCTTTTTCATCAGTTTTTGGAAGTTGCTGCGCTGCATGCCAACGCTTTCAGCAGACCTGGTCACATTCCAGTCGTTTTTTGCCAGAGCGTTCGAAATGAAATTTCTTTCTATTTTACGGATGGCCTTTGCCCTGATTTGTTTCTTGACCTGCTTTAGTTCTTCATTGGTGGCGGGAATATTTTCGATTAAATCTTCAAGTTCGTCGATTTCGCGCAACTCGGGGAAATCTCGCAAAGAGATTTGATTCCGATCGCAAAGGATGACCGCCCGTTCGATGGCATTTCTTATTTGTCTGACATTTCCGGGCCAGCCGTATTCAGTCAGACGTCGACTGGTTTCATCATCGAATCCTGAGATCGTTTTGTCGATGTCCTGGCTGAACTGCTTCAGGAAATGGTAAGCAATCGGTAAAATGTCTGATCTCCGATCTCTTAGGGGCGGTAGCATAATCGGATATACATAAATACGATAATAAAAGTCCTCGCGAAAGACGCCCTGCTCAACCATTTCTTTGAGGTCTTGATTGGTGGCAAAGATGAGCCGAATATCAACCCGTATCGGGGTCGTTGCACCCACCGGTAAAAATTCGCGGGCTTCTAAAAAGCGCAGGAGCTTGCTCTGGACTTTCATACTGATATTGCTGATTTCATCCAGAAAAACCGTTCCCTGATCCGCCAATTTAAAGATACCATCTTTGCTGCTCTCAGCGCCGGTAAAGGCACCTTTGGTGTGGCCGAATAATTCGCTTTCCAATAAATTGCTCGACAGGGTTCCGCAGTCGACCGCAAAAAAGACGGCCTCATTCCTGTGGCTATTGGCGTGAACGGCCCGGGCAACCAATTCTTTGCCCGTTCCGCTCTCACCGCAAATAAGGACGGTAGAATCGGTTGGTGCCACTTTTTGGATCATCGTGATTACCTGTTTGATCTTGGGGCTCGTTCCAATGATTTGGTGCGAAAGCGAGCCGGCTTTTTTCAGCTGCTGCTCCTGAAGTTTCCGATTTTGAAGTCGTACGGCCCGTTCGGTTTCAGCCTGACAGACGATGGCACGCAGCTCATCCGGGGTAAACGGTTTCGGTAAATAGTCCGTGGCTCCCATTTTCATAACTTCGATTGCCGAAGAAACGCTTGCAAAGCCTGTTATGACAATTACCGGTGTATCGGGATAGGCTTCTTTGACGCGATGCAAAACCTCCATGCCCCCCAGACTGCTCATTTTCAAATCCGTAATCACGATATCAAATGGTTCGGCATCCATCATCTTCAACGCATCATAGCCGTTAAGAACGTATTGCACCTCATAATTTGATTTCGCTAGTATTTTCTGGCAGCTCTGGCAAATATTGAGCTCGTCATCCACCACCAGGATACGGGTAACGTCAAGCGACATTTTCATCTCCCGGTTTGACGGGCAGCTTAATTTTAAAGGTTGAGCCTTCGCCCTTTTTGCTGGCAACCTCAATTGTTCCGTGATGCTGTTCAATGATGCCATGGGTGATGGCCAAACCCAGTCCGTTGCCATCCGCTTTGGTGGTAAAGAAAGGATCAAAAACCTTGCTCAGATCCTCCGCCGAAATTCCATGCCCCGTGTCAAAAACAGCGATTTCGATGTTCTTCTTTTCATTTTCAAGCTTGCTGGTGACGGTAATGGATCCGCCGGGCGCGGTTGCCTCGATCGCATTCAGAATCAGATTAATAAGTGATTGTTGAATTTGCCCTTTATCCAGGAAAATAGGGGGTACGTTATCCGCCAACTCATGAGTTAAATTCACATCTTTAAAAGCTGCCTGTTTTTTGGTTAAAGAGACACTTTCTCGAATGAGGTCGTTTATTTCACACTCTTTTTTCGTAGGTTTTGTCTGGCGGGCAAAATCAAGTAAGCTGGTCACGATCTTGCGACAGCGAAGCGCTTCTTTGCCAATAGTGTCTAATTCCTCATACTGGGGATCAGCCGGATCCAGGTCTTCCTGAAGCAACATGGCAGTGGTTAAAATAGTGGTGAGGGGGTTGTTGATTTCATGGGCGACTCCGGCGGATAACCGACCGATGGAAACCAGTTTTTCCTGCTGGATCATCGCTTTTTGTATATTGATATCCTTGGTAATATCCCTTGAAAATTCAATGGCGGCGATAACACTGCCGTTTTCAAACAGGGGATAGGTGGAGATTGAGTAGTAAATTTTATTGTTGTTTTTGTCCAGATGAACATGGGTGGTTTGGGTCGGTTTCTTTGAATCTATGGTTTGGTTGAGCGGGCAAGGGTGCTCCTCACCGGAACAGGGCTTGTCCCACCGGTGGGTGACCTTATAGCAATATTGTCCGATGACATCCTCACGCTGCAGCCCGAGTTTATCCAGCATGGTTTCGTTGATGTCGATGATGCGATAATCCCGGGCGATGACCAGAACGTCTTCCTGGATGAGCTCATTTAAAATGGTCTCATACATGGCCTGGGTGGCTTGAAGTTTCTGACTGGTCTTTTTTTGCAGTATGGAAACCCGGGAGATTTCCCAGAAAAGATTTGCTGTGGCGTTGGCGATGGCCCGCACGGTTTTCTTTTTTTTGTTAAGGACATCGTTATAGATATCCATGCTGCCCGTTAATTCGATGATCAGATCAATGTCGTTTCTCTTGAAAAAATCATTATAGTCGGCGGTGACAAACAGGCCTTTACTCTTGGCTTGAAGAAAACCGGGCGCTTGGTTGTTTAAGTCAGCAACGGCCACGACTTTAGGATCTAAATCCCTGAATGAGTGTTGTTCGATGACGTCCATTAATCTCTGGCAGCGAAAGCCGCCGCCGATAACGGCGATATTCATGACGCATTTCCTTTACTTGCCTGAAGGTTCAATATCATAAAATTTTGGTGTGAAAACAGCTGGACTCTGTTTGGATAAGTGGTTTGCTTCACGCCGCTGGGGCATTACAGTTCTTATTTATCTTACAAATGTACAAAATAATCAACAATTCAGTGGACCGGGCGATTGCATACGTGAACAATTGACTTTCATTTTGCACATATGTAATTTGTATTGTCTGGTCATGCGTTCCGCATATGATACCCTGTCCAAGCAAAATAAAGATTAATCATTCAAAGACCTATGAAATCTGCGACTGCCAAACCCAAAATCGTCATCATTTGCGGCCCGACCGGTATCGGTAAGACGGCCGTCGCCATTGAGCTGGCGCGGCACTTTACGGGGCAAATCATCGGTGCGGATTCCATGCAGATTTACAAATACATGGATATTGGCACTGCCAAACCCACAGCCGAAGAACAGGCGCGCGTGGTTCACCATATGGTCGATATCGTTGCGCCGGATGAACCTTTTGATGCCGCCCGATATGCCGAGCATGCCCGACAAATTATTGCCGAGCTCTACCAGCACCATATTCTGCCTTTCGTGGTCGGGGGAACCGGTCTGTATATCAAAGCGCTGCTGTATGGCCTGTTCAATGAGGATGTTTCTGATCCGCAAATTCGTGCTAAATTGAAGGCAGAAGCGGAAACCCTTGGTATCGACACTTTACACCAACGCCTACGCCGCCTGGATCCTGAAACAGCTCAGCGGCTCCATCCCAAGGACACCCACCGCATTCTGCGGGCCCTTGAAGTCGTGGAAGCATCCGGCAAACCTATTTCGCGTCATCACCGTGAGCATGGATTTGCTGAGCAGCCCTTTGATGCCTTAAAAATTGGCCTGGAAATGGAGCGTGAGCTTTTATATGAGCGCATCAATCAACGGGTTGATGCCATGTTCGCGGCCGGATTCCTTGATGAGGTCAAAAATCTACTGGCCCGAGGGTATACAGCCGACCTTAAAGCCATGCAATCCATCGGATACCGTCATCTGGTGGATGCGATCCAGGGGCGCATCTCGTCAGCGGAATGCTTGCGTACCCTCAAGCGCGATCATCGGCGCTACGCCAAACGCCAGCTGACCTGGTTTAACGCCGATCCTGAAATTGTCTGGAAAGGGCCGGAGCAGATCGAGGAGATGATTCGTTTAGTAGATAAATTTATCGGCGCGGATCAGGAAAGTGAAAACTAAATCGAGCGCTCACTTTAGCAGGCTCAGAAATTTTAAACCAAAGCCGCGTCGGTTGCGATGGATAACCTGGCCTTTGAGCATCACGCCTTTTTCAATTTTGGTGCGGGAAATGACAAACTTAATGATCTGTCCTTCCGCAAATCGATTCCGCGTTTCAATAAATACTCCGCCTTTGCTGATATTTTGGGTCAAGCCGGCGTAATATCGATTTTCGCACGCAAAAATGGTGGCGCGGCGAAACGGCTTGCGGGCAAATTTTCTTAAGTTGACGAACCGTTTTTTGGCTCTTTCATGCAGGTAGACCACGTTTTCGTATTGCATATTCCGTCCTTGTAAATGGGTTTCTACCTTAACCTAAAACGGCCTCGGCCATTTAGGTTGAAGTAACAACTCTCAAATCAAAACTTATCATACCATGAAACACAATATGTAGTCAACTTTTGAATGTAAACACAATATGTGGTGTTTGTTTCCTCAGATGCGTTCTTTGATACAAAGATCATCGATTTTTTTAGGGACATCATTAATTTATATCGACTGCCCACTTAGAACTTGATCCACCACAAGATGTGGTATATAAAAAGTAGATTAACAACTGTATCTCGCATTATTCTTTTTATTTAATGCGACACACCCGGTTCGACCTCCGAGATTTGCCCCCGTGGGAGAAAACCAGCACTGCCGAAATCTTACGATAAATTCAAAAGAATTGGACTGCCTGCATGTCACGTCATAAGATACCCGACGGTTACTATGGTCATATTTTAAAGGGCAACTATAGCCAGCCGCTAAAAGACCATATCGCACGTTGCATCCAGGATTTTCGAGGATTTGACCGACTGAAAACCCCTGCTATTCCTTATATTGCCGCATGGCAGGAAGCGCAGAATGTAATCTGGTATGAATTTGTCGGCAGACAACTCATCCAGTTGCTGGGCTGTGATTATGCAGATACTTCCTATTTTTTCAGAAACAGTATCATCGAGCGCCATATCTATTCAAAAATGGATAGACCCGAGGATATGCAGGAAGTGATCTTGAAGAGCGATGAACTTATCGAGCGCAAATCCGAACTCAGAGATGAGGTTAAAAAAAGCGGTATTCTCGAAGCGGTCTATAAAATAGCGGCAGCTGACGGTAAAACTTACTGGCTTAAGGATCAGGCCCGAATAGAGCCATTCAAAGAGGATAATATCTTTATATCCATCGGCAATCTGACCATTGTGACCAAAGAAATGGAAGCCGAGGAACACCTTAAACGCGTTCAAAAAGCACTGCAAAAAAGCAAACAGAAATATAAAAATCTGGCCATCCACGACAATTTAACCGGCCTTTACAACACCCGTCATCTATACCATGATCTGGATCAATTGATCAAAAAAAGCGCGTCGAGCGGCCGGGTATTTTCTCTGGTATTTATGGATATTGATAATTTCAAGCAGGTGGTCGATACCCACGGGCACCTGAATGCGAGCAAGGCACTTCAGGAAATTGCTGCCACAATTAAAGAGACCTTACCGTCACCCGCTTATGGCGTGGCCTACGGCGGCGATGAGTTCGTGCTGGTATTGCCTGGATTTGACAAGCAGACGGCATTGGAAATGGCGGAAACCATCCGGCACCGCATTAAACTAACCGTCTATCTTCAAAAAGTGGGCCTAAATGTCCATGTGAGTTCGAGTTTGGGCGTATCGACCTTTCCGGATGACGCCGACACCCTATCAGATCTGCTGGCGCTGGCCGATCAGGCCATGTTCAGCGTCAAGGAAAGAGGCAAAGATTCAGTCTGCGGGATATCCTACGAAACGACCAAAAATGGGGACCGGATCGGGAAAATCGTTTCATATAATTGTCAGAAATAAGATGCTGCTGCTGGGGAGTTTTTGCAACCGGCATCCGTTTCACCCGATCAGGTTTCCGGGCTGCCAGACCAAGCGTGCAGCGATATTAAAGGGGCTGCGACTGCGACTCAGATTCGATTATCCTGCCGTTGCTTCAAAGTTTAGCCTGCAATTGTTTGGCCCAATCTGTGAAATAAGGGTCAT
The DNA here is from genome assembly GCA_050123865.1 of Desulfobacterales bacterium. Lineage (GTDB taxonomy): Bacteria > Desulfobacterota > Desulfobacteria > Desulfobacterales > JAHEIW01 > JAHEIW01. The sequence continues at coordinate 7,106 of JASFGH010000196.1, forward strand.
CTGATTTGAGAGCTTCTTCCAGATATCCTTTGGCTTCTCCTTTTTTCTCATCTCCGCCCATTTGAATTAAGAGTTCCGCCAAGAATAGCTTGGCTTCGGTGTTGGTGGCAAAGTATGGGGTTTGCTGATATTCGCGGTAATACGCCAGTGATTTTTT
>JASFGH010000197.1:0-7255 GCA_050123865.1 Desulfobacterales bacterium
CATTACCCAGCAGGTTACCAAATCCTTTTTGTTGACACCGCAAAAAACGTATACGCGCAAGATCAAAGAAGCGATTCTGGCTTACCGGATCGACAAGGCCTTTAATAAAAAAGAAATTCTTTACCTGTATTTAAATCAGATCTACCTGGGCCACGGTGCCTATGGGGTTGAAGCCGCAGCGGAAAATTATTTCGGCAAATCCGTAACAGATCTCAATCTGGCTGAATGTGCCATTCTGGCCGGTTTGCCCCAGGCCCCCAGTAAATACTCGCCATTCCGGCATCCGGAAAGGGCCAAACAACGGCAAATATATGTGCTCAACCGTATGGTGACCGAGGGATATATCACAAAGCCGCAGGCCGACGAGGCCATCAACACCGAAGTAGAGATCAAACCGCGCCGCAATTTGTATATTGAAGAAATCCCGTATTACACCGAACAGGTCCGCCGTTACGTCGAGGAGAAATACGGTCGCGAGGTGCTTTACACCCAGGGGCTCAAAATTTATACCGCGGCCAATATCGAGATGCAAAATATCGCCCAGGAAGAAATCGAAAAAGGCCTGCATGAACTGGACAAACGCCAGGGGTTCCGCGGACCGCTCAAAAAGCTGGCCCCTGAAGAAATTGAGACCTTTTCAAAAACCATTCAATCCGAGCTGGATAAGGAACCCCTTGAAGCCGGCCGCACCGTTAAAGCGGTGGTCATCAAGGTGGATGATAAAAACAAAGTCGTTACGGTGCGAATCGGAAACTTGCTCGGGCAGATAGTGCTGGCCGATATGGGATGGGCCCGCCAGCCGGATATAGAAGTGGCCTATTATGAAGTCAAGCTCAAACGCCCCGGCGAAGCCCTGCAAGCAGGAGATGTCATCTGGGTTAAAGCCAAGGAAAAACTGGAAGATGCGGAATTATGGCCACTGGCACTGGAACAGGAGCCGGCCGCCCAGGCAGCTCTATTATGTATAGAGGCGGAGACCGGATTCGTCAAGGCCATCGTCGGCGGCCGCGATTTCCGCGACAGCCAGTTTAACCGTGCGATCCAATCCCGGCGCCAGCCGGGCTCAGCGTTTAAGCCCCTGATTTATGCCGCGGCTTTAGATAAACATTACGAAGAAGAACCGGCGCGGTTTTATACCCCGGCATCGGTCATTATTGATTCGCCCATCGTGTTTGATGACGAAGAACGGGATTTTACCTGGAAGCCCAAAAACTACAAAGAGCGATTTTTTGGCCCCACGCTGATGCGCGATGCGCTGGCCAAATCGCGCAATGTGGTGACGATCAAGATTTTGCAGGATATCGGCATTGATTATGCCATTGAATATGCCAATAAACTGGGAATTCATTCAGATTTGAGCAAGGATCTTTCTATAGCCCTGGGTTCTTCAGGCGTGTCGTTGCTCGAGTTGACCAAAGCCTATTCTGTGTTTGCCAATCAAGGGTATTTGATCGAACCGGTTTTTATCACCAAAATTGAAGACCGGGACGGCAACGTACTCGAAGAGATGACGCCCGAGCGTATCAAAGTGATCGAAGAAACCACCGCCTACCTCATGACGCATCTGCTGGAAGGTGTGGTCAAGTATGGGACTGGCTGGCGGGTTAAAGCGCTGAATAGACCCGTGGCCGGCAAGACCGGCACGACCAACAATTTGTTTGATGCCTGGTTTATGGGATACTCCGCCCGCTATATTACCGGCACCTGGGTGGGATTCGATGATGAGGCGCCGCTGGGAAAATCCGAAACCGGATCCCGAGCCGCCAGCCCGATCTGGCTGGGGTTTATGCAGCGCATTCTGGCGGATAAGCCGCCCAAGATATTTGAGGTGCCCGAAGGTGTCGTCTTTACCCAGATAGACGCTGAAACCGGGCTTCTGCCGATTCCCGAATCCAAAGAAACGGTGTTTGTCTGCTTTAAGGAAGGCACCGAACCCACCGAATACAGCAAAAAGCCAGGAGAAATTGCCGATACCGGAGAGTTTTTCAAAAAAGATCTATAATCTCACGACTTGTTTATGGCTTATTGTCCCTGACACTTCACTATATCTCAGCAATAGCGTGACACATTAGAGCGGATCATGTCATTTTCTGATCGGCGATATGAATTGCAGGGTACCTGTGCCCCGATATTTGGGATTAGACCGACATAATCGGACGCCCAAAAACATAGGCGCCGATCATCCCAAATATCGGGGCACTGTGTCATTACGGGGTTAACCCTTAGCATATCGCCTTCAGAAAATAACATGCCCGCTCCCCAGCTTTGACCCTCGCGCCATCTCAGAAACAGCCATAGAATCCAAGAGAATGCTGTGAAAAATGACAAACTATCCGATGACAACGAGTGGCAAAGGGTCAGCAGCCAGTCTTCTGTAAACAGATGACAGAATAGAGAAAATAGACGACACAAGATAATTAGATCGCATCATCTTGCAGCTGCTTTCATCTGTCCTCTGACCTCTGACCTCTGAAGAAAGAGGGGCGGGGTAAATTGCTTTGTGAGTGGCAAACTTTTGGGGCCAGATGATTTCCTGCTTTGCGTTGATCCACTGCACCAGATATGTCGGCAGCTTGTTCTGCTGGCTTTTGTTGTCATAGGCTTCAAATTTAATGGGCCCCAGCAGCGTCATCATGTCCGTGCGGGACAGCGCATTGCGAACAGCTGCCGGCGTCAATTGCCGGGCGCGCTTGAGGGCTTCGGCAATCACCATCATCCCAGCATAGGCTTCAGCCCCGTAGCGCCCGGGCGGGATTTTGTAGCGGTCTATAAATTTTTGATTGAATGCGGACGCACCGCTGTGCGGCGCCAACGGGGACCATAAAGCGGTGCTGACAACATGATGGGACGCCTTTCCGGCTTGTGAAATAAAATCGGTATGATCAAATCCCTTTCCCGCGCCGACAAAAAGTTTCGGGTTCAGTTTGAGCTCCCTGGCTTGAAGCACCAGCAAAGCGGCGCTGCTGGCCTCGTCGGTGATGGCATAAATTAAATCCGGATTTTTGGCCTGAACACGGGCCAGCATTTCTGATAAATTATCGGCGCCGGTTTCAAAACGCTCCCTGATGACCGGCTCCAGGTTCAGCAAAGCAGACTTTTTAAAAAAGCGCCGGGCCGCAGCAGAGCTTCTGAGCGATGCGGCATGTATGATTGCAACTGTTTTTATATCAGCAGCCGATGTTGATATAAACGTGGCCAGCGCTTCCAGGTGCTCTCCGAGGGGTTGGTTCAGCCTGAAAACATATTCCCAGCCCTGCTCGGTAATTTTGTCTGCCACGGCGCTGGTCACCACAAACGGTATGCGGCTCTGCTGGGCGATGGCGCCGATTGCCCAGGTTGCCGAACTTGAAAAGCCACCGCTGATAACCGGGACGTTGTCCGTTTGGATTAATTTTCTAATAGCGGCCCGCCCACCATCCGGCGTGCCTTTTGTGTCTGCCAGAACGGGTTCAATCTTGTGGTCTTTGATCCCTCCGCGGGCATTGATTTCAGCTGCTGCCATCCGAACTGCGTATTTTTGTATTTGCCCGATCGCAGCGTTGCGGCCGGAAAGCGGCAACAATACCCCTATCTTAACCGGGTCAGCGGCAAAAGCTCTGGCAAGCATGATTCCACTGCATAAGATTATAAAACTGACTGCAATTGCCGCCTTTTTCACCACGCCTATTCCCCTCTCATTGAAATTTTAAGATGGCACAACGACTACTAAAAAAGCCTGGCCTGAATCAGGGCTCAATCAATTGATTTTGCATGGCAAAGCGAGATAGCTCCGCGTTGTTGCGTAATCCGAGCTTTTTGAGCAGGCGTGCACGATAGGTATCTACCGTTTTGATACTGATATGATAGGCGCGGGCGATTTCCCGGTTGGTCTGTCCCATGGCCAGGCGGCGTAGCACCTGTAATTCTCGCATGGATAAGGAATCCAGGGGGGATTTGCCATCCGACCCTTTTGCCACCCGCAACGCTAGAGCTTCGGCCGCCTCATCAGTGATGTAGCGCTGACCTTCATGGATTTTGCGAATAGCCGTTACCAGTTGCTCGGGTGCGGATTGTTTGGTGAGGTAACCCATAGCCCCGGCCTGAATGGCACGAACCACATATTGCCCCTCTTCGTGCATGGTCAGCACCAGAATCGGTAAATTCGGATTGCGGGTTTGTAGCTGGCTGATCACTTCCAAACCATCTAATCCGGGCATGGATATATCGATGACGGCTACATCCGGATCTTTTTCCTGGACGAGCTGAATAGCTTCGCGGCCATCGTCGGCTTCGGCGACGACCTGCAAGTCCCCGCTTTCTTCGACAATGCGGCGCAGCCCAGCACGCACAATGCTGTGGTCATCTGCCAGCAAAACCTTAATCAAAATTTATCTCCCTTAACAAGTTAAGCCAGTTCAGATCTAACTCTTCAAATTTAAGTCGCATTAAAATTCGAAGCCCGAAGCACGAAATTCTAAACAAATACAAATATCAAATGATCGAATGTTCGAAAATCGACAGCTTGATACAAAGATTAGAAAGAACGATTTGTATTAATTGTCATTTTTTTGAATTTCGGTTATTAGAGTTTGTTTCGAATTTCGATATTCGTGTTTCTCCGGTAATGCCATAGAGTTACATTTATTTCCGGATCACTTAATTCAGATAATGCTGTTCTAACTATCGATTTGACCATCTATCGGAACTTTGAAAGACACCCGGGTTCCTTTACGCGGTTGCGACTGGACATCCAGCGACCCCCCCACCAGTGTGGCCCGTTCGCGCATGCCGGCCACCCCCAGTCCTTCGGATTCAGACAGATGCAGCGCATCAAACCCCAGACCATCATCGGCGACGGACAGTGTCAACAAACCATTCCGGGTTTTAAGGGCCACCTCGACGTGATTGGCCGCTGCATGCCGGGCAACATTGGTCAAAGCTTCCTGAGCAATTCGATAGGCAGCGGTGGAGACGGTTTCGTCCAAATAGGGTATATCGTTGTGTTCGAATACACACGCAATTTCGGTGCGTTTTTCAAAATCAGCCGTATACCACTCCAGCGCATCCACCAGACCCAGGTCATCGAGAACGCCGGGTCGAAGACGAAATGCCATACCGCGCACGTCCTCGATGTTCTTATCGATCAGCCTACACATTGTCAAGGCGCGCTCGGCAGCTTCTGAGTCCGCTTTTTTTAAGCGCTCATGCATCCAGACCGAATCCATTCGTAACGCGGTCAGTACCTGCCCCAGTTCATCGTGTAGTTCCCGCGCTATGGCGGAGCGCTCCTTTTCCTGATTGGCCATGATGCTGCCGGATAGCCGGCGCAACTGGGTCTGGGCTTTTTTGACGGCGGTGATATCGTTTAAGATCCCACATACACCGCTGATGGCTCCGGATTCATCATAAATCGGAAATTTAACGGCCAGATAGGTGTGTAATCCGTCAGATTGCTGGATATGTTCTTCAAGCTGCAAAGAGCGCGCTTCTTCTAAAACCTGCGCATCGCTGGCACGAAATTGATCGGCGAGTTTTTGTGGCAAAATATCATAATCGGTTTGGCCCCGGATTTCGGTGTTGCGGACCTCGAACAATTCTTCATAGCGCGTGTTGACCAGGGTGTAACGCCCGGCTTTATCCTTGATGTAAACGACAGCCGGTGTATAAGTTAATATATTGGTTATTTCCTCGGTCTGTTTGCGAACCAGACGTTCAAGATCCCTGGAGTAGAGATCAAGTTCTTCTTTGGCCTGTTTTAAAGCTTCCTCGGCGCGATTGCGCTGGGTGACATCAATTGAAACGGCTAACGATCGTAGGATGTTGCCGTTGGCATCGCGATCGGCAATGGCCGAAAGCAGGACGTCAATTTTTTCACCATTTTTTTTGATAAATTGGTAAGGGATATCCTGACAGAATCCGGTTTTGAAAAATTCAGGGATTACTGTTGTTTCAGCGTATGCACGTGAATCCGGCGCAAAAAAGTCAGTCAGCTTGCGACCGATGACTTCATCGCGATCGTAGCCCATAACCTCCGCCCAGTAGGCACTGACACTGACCAGGCGGCCTTGCGGATCGATAGAGTGCAACATGGCCGGCGTGTGATGATACAATGATCGAAAGCGTTCCTCATTGCTGCGCAGCGCTCTTTCAGCCGATCTGCGCTGCCGGATTTCATGGCTGGCCTGACGGTATAAAAAGAAAACCGCTATGCCGATGAGCACGCACAGCGCCAGCACGATGGGACCGGTGGTTTTTATCAGGGGCTCGATGACGGCCTGTGTGATGGCATCCAGCCTGCGCATATGCACCACATTCCACCCCGGATAGTTTGATCCCAGTTCCACCACCTGGATCTGGTAGGAATTGCCGTCACGGTCCAGGATATGATCATCTCTGGATTCCAGACCGGTCCACTCCCAGGGACCGGTCCCAAATTGCAGGGATTGTTTAATCAAAGGAATATTGTTCTCGTTGTATTTCCACAACAGATGATAAAGCCATTCTTTACGGTTGGAAATAAAAATTACCCCGTTAGGATCATTGACCAGCACAATTTCGTCTAATTCAGCCCCCAGCTGGCTTTCAATTAGCTCGATTGATGCTTTGATCACTACAATGCCGACAGGGGAGTATCTGTTTTCTGCATACACTGGATGGCTGTAATAGGCGCCGCGTTTGCCGGATGTGGTGCCCAGAGCCAGGTATGTGCCGGGGTAACCTGAAATGGCATCTTTAAAATAGGGTCTAAAAGCAAAGTTTTGGCCCACAAAACTATCGGGGGCATCGCGATTGGTCGAGGCAATGGTGTTGCCTTCGTCATCCATCAGGTAACACTCATCGGCAGCCAGCGTTTTCTTGAAGTGGTCGAGGGTGGCATTGGCCGCAGCCAGGTTTTCGGCATTGGACTGGTTCAGGGCAAGCCGGAGCGTCTGCATACCGGCCAGGGTTTTGACGGGTTTGACGTTTTCAGCTAGGAAGATGCTCAGATTTCTTTTAATGGTCCTCAAGCGCTGATCTGCCTGCCGCTCGGCTTCTTTAAGGGCGGCTTCTTTTAATGAGGAATAATACAGATACCCGCCGGTGGAAGCCGATAAAAAGGCCAGCAAAGACAAAACGATTAAAATGATGCGAAGCTTCATGATTCATATTTCCAGACATAAAATCCGATTACTCATTTTCGACAAATGCATGATAGCTCCATCGGTATTTTTGCCACTTCTATATCTACACCAACCGAATTTCGATAGCAAATGGTTTAAAAAAAGTGAGCCGGAAG
>JASFGH010000198.1:0-7236 GCA_050123865.1 Desulfobacterales bacterium
CGGCGAATTTATGATGATTGAAAAACAAAAAATTGATCTGATGGATATTTCACCCAATCAGCTGGTGAGCGTTTCGGCCTCGTTGATCCCATTTTTGGAAAATGATGATGCCAACCGGGCACTGATGGGTTCCAACATGCAACGCCAGGCGGTGCCGCTGCTGATCAACTCCGCTCCGCTGGTTGGAACCGGGATTGAAGGCGTAGTGGCCCGGGATTCCGGTGTTGCGGTAGTGGCAAAGCGGGATGCTGAAGTGGTCCACGTTGATGCATCTCGGATTGTTTTAAAGCACCATCCGACGGATACACCTTCTGAAAAAGATGTCACTATTTACAATCTTTCTAAGTTTGTTCGATCCAATCAGAACACCTGCTTTAACCACCGTCCCATAGTGCGCAAAGGCGAGTTTGTTCAGGCCGGCCAGATCATTGCCGACGGCCCGGCAACCGATCAGGGTGAGCTGGCACTGGGGAAAAATGTCACCGTGGCGTTTATGCCCTGGGGCGGTTACAATTTTGAGGATTCGATTCTGGTGAGTGAAAGGCTGGTGCGCGACGGCGTTTACACTTCGGTACACATAGAAGAATTTGAAGTCGTTGCCAGAGACACCAAGCTGGGCAAGGAAGAAATTACGCGTGATATTCCCAATGTCGGTGAAGAGGCTTTAAAAAATCTGGATGACAGCGGTATTATTCATCTGGGCGCAGAGGTGCAACAGGGCGACATTCTTGTGGGCAAAATTACGCCCAAAGGAGAAACCCAGCTTTCCCCGGAAGAAAAACTGCTGCGTGCCATTTTTGGAGAAAAAGCCGGTGATGTCAAAGATACGTCTTTGCGGGTACCGCCGGGTGTTCAGGGAACTGTTATTGACGCTAAAGTATTTTCAAGACGGGGGATTGATAAAGACGACCGCACACGGCTGATCGAAGATGAGGAGATTGCGTCTCTTGAAAAAGATCGTGACGATGAGCTGGCGGTGATCGAAGAAGTTGTGCGAACCCAGCTGGCCGATTTGCTTATCGGCAAAAAGGCAATGGCTGCTTTGAAAAAGAGCAGGAAAGTCTACATTGAAAACGGTGCCAAGATTTCTAATGATATATTGGCTCAGGTTCCTTTGGCCCAGCTGGAAGGCCTTGTTCTCAAAGATCCTAAAGCCAGTCAACAGGTTCATGAAATCCTGGAGCGTTATCGGGACCAACGCGAACTTTGTCGTCTGGCATTCGAACAACAGGTCAGTCGATACGAGAAAGGAGATGATCTTCCACCGGGTGTCATCAAGATGGTTAAAGTGTATGTGGCCATGAAGCGCAAACTGTCGGTGGGAGACAAGATGGCCGGCCGCCACGGCAACAAGGGCGTTGTATCCCGGATATTGCCAATTGAGGATCTGCCCTACTTCGCAGACGGTGCGCCAGTTGACATGGTGCTCAATCCGCTGGGCGTTCCATCGCGAATGAATGTCGGTCAGATATTGGAAATCCATCTGGGCCTGGCTGCCAAAGGCCTTGGCGATCAGTTGAATATGCTGGTCCAGGAACAAAGATACAAAGCGTTGCGCGATAAAATGAAGAAAATTTTTACCATTCCGGTGCACCGAAAAGCAATTGATAGTATGGACGAAAAACAGCTCGTCGATTTTGCTGCCTTTTATAATGACGGCGTTCACATGGCCACACCGGTTTTTGATGGCGCCAAGGAAGATGAAATAAAAGCATTGCTGAAAGAAGCAGGGCTGGACGAAAGTGGTCAGGCAATTCTTTTCGACGGCCGTAGCGGTGAGCCATTTGATGATAAGGTCACCGTGGGGACCATGTATGTAATGAAGTTGCATCACCTTGTCGACGATAAAATTCATGCCCGTTCAATAGGCCCATATTCACTGGTGACCCAACAACCGCTGGGCGGAAAAGCCCAATTCGGCGGCCAGCGCCTGGGGGAAATGGAAGTCTGGGCAATGGAAGCCTACGGGGCAGCTTATGCGTTGCAAGAATTTTTGACTGTAAAGTCCGACGACATGGCCGGTCGAACACGCATGTATGAGAAAATTGTCAAAGGTCAAAATGTTCTGGAACCCGGGATTCCTGAATCTTTCCGGGTTATGACTAAGGAATTACAGGCCCTGGGGCTGGATATTGCGCTTCTGGAAGAAAGCGAGCTGGAAACCAAAAGTTAAGCATGGAATTGAACATATTGGCGGGGTAGATTTTCAACTCAACCAAAAAAATATAGGAAATCACAATGGAAACTCTTTATGATTTTTTTGCCAAACCGACTGATCCACGAAAGTACTTTGGTATTCGAATTGCACTGGCTTCGCCGGAACAAATCAGGAAATGGTCGCATGGTGAAATCAAAAAGCCGGAAACCATCAACTACCGCACTTTTAAACCCGAGCGCGATGGGCTGTTTTGTGCCAAAATTTTTGGACCAACCAAGGATTATGAGTGCAATTGTGGTAAATACAAGCGTATGAAGCACCGGGGTGTTATTTGCGAAAAATGCGGCGTCGAAGTCATTCAATCCAAAGTGCGACGCGAGCGCATGGCGCATATCGAGCTGGCCACACCCGTCTCACACATCTGGTTCCTAAAGAGCCTGCCCAGTAAAATCGGCAACCTGCTGGATTTAACCTTAAAGAATATGGAAAAGGTTCTTTATTTTGACAGCTACATCGTGCTGGACCCTAAAAATACACCCCTGACCAAAGGCCAGTTGCTGTCAGATGAAAAATACATGGAAGCTCTGGAAGAATATGGTACCAAGTTCGAGGCCGGCATTGGCGCTGAAGCGGTTCAGAAGCTGCTGCAAAACATTAACCTGGAGGAATTATACGCCGAGCTGAAAGCCGATATTAAAGCGACCGGATCCGTTGCCAAACGACAGAAGCTATCCAAACGGCTGAAGATTGTTGATGCCTTCCGCAAGTCCGGTCTTGATCCGATCTGGATGATTATGGATGTCATCCCGGTCCTTCCACCTGACCTGCGACCGCTGGTGCCCCTGGAAGGTGGCCGTTTTGCAACATCCGACCTCAATGATTTGTATCGTCGCGTGATCAACCGCAACAACCGCTTAAAGCGCTTGATCGATCTGAAAGCTCCAGAAATTATTGTGCGCAATGAGAAACGGATGCTTCAGGAATCCGTTGACGTCCTGTTTGACAACGGACGGCATGGCCGCGTGATCACCGGGACCAACAAGCGGCCCCTGAAGTCACTGAGCGACACCTTGAAGGGCAAGCAAGGGCGATTTCGACAAAACCTGCTGGGTAAACGCGTCGATTATTCCGGTCGTACCGTTATCACCGTCGGACCGGATTTAAGATTGCACCAGTGCGGGCTGCCGAAAAAGATGGCGCTCGAGCTGTTTAAGCCTTTTGTTTATTTCCGACTAGAACAGAAGGGCCTCGTTTCCACTGTTAAAAGCGCCAAGAAAATGGTGGAACGCGAAATACCAGAAGTCTGGGACACACTGGATGAAGTGGTCAAGGAATATCCGGTGCTGCTGAACCGTGCACCCACTCTGCACCGGCTCGGTATTCAGGCCTTTGAGCCCATTTTAATAGAAGGTAAAGCCATTCAGCTGCATCCGCTGGTGTGTACGGCCTTCAACGCAGACTTTGACGGCGATCAAATGGCCGTGCACGTTCCGCTTTCGGTTGAATCCCAGATCGAGGCCCGGGTTTTGATGCTTTCCAGTAACAATATCCTATCACCGGCCAACGGAAGCCCGATTATTGTACCCAGCCAGGATATTGTGCTGGGCACTTATTATATGACCCGGGGTGTCGATAAACGCAAAGGTGAAGGCAAAATTTTTGCAAATGTTGAAGAGGTTCAAACAGCCTTCGATGCCAAAGAAGTTGCTTTGCATGCCAAAATTACGGTTCGTATGCACGGGCAACGATATGAAACAACTGTTGGGCGAGTGCTTTTATGGGAGATTATTCCCCAGGTGGATATTTTGGAGTTAGCCCATATCCAGGTTGAAACCGAAGAAGCGGCTGCCGAGGTTATCGAGCAGATCAATGCCGGCCGCAAGTTTGCCAATCTCGTCCAAAAACATTCACAGAGCCCGGATGCGAAGAATAAAGGGTTGATCGGAAAACTCAGCTTTAACGAGTTTCGCAGCTTATTTGCTTGCCGCGAAGCCGATATTGAGGCCTTGTTTTCGCTCAATGCCGGCAGCAACAGTGACATCATCTATGCCGATAATGCCTATCATATTTTTGAAATCATTTCCAAGGAACCGGCCATTCCCTTTGACATTGTCAATGAGGTGATGGACAAAAAAATGCTGCGCCAGCTGGTGGATTATGTTTATCGGAATCTGGGACCCAAAGCTACCGTTATTCTTTCGGATCGGCTCAAAGATGTCGGTTACAAATACTCCACCCAGGGCGGACTGTCCATTGCGATTGACGATATGATCATACCGTCGGCCAAATGGGATATTTTAAAAAAAGCTGAGGCCCAGGTGTCAGAGATCGGGCGTCAGTACACCGAAGGTCTTATCACCCAGGGGGAAAAATATAATAAGGTCGTCGATATCTGGGCCAAAGCAACCGATGATGTCGCCAATGAAATGATGGAAGCCATGAAGCTGGAGCCAGCAGTTGAAAAAGGCAGCAAGCCGGCAACGTCCAAGAAAAAGAAGCCGGAATATGCTGAAAGTTTCAATCCGATTTTTATGATGGCAGACTCCGGTGCGCGGGGCAGCAAAGATCAAATGCGACAGCTTGCCGGGATGCGGGGGTTGATGGCCAAACCGTCCGGTGAAATTATTGAAACACCCATTAGTGCGAATTTTCGAGAGGGGCTGTCTGTGCTGCAGTACTTTATTTCAACCCACGGCGCCCGCAAAGGCCTGGCTGATACTGCCCTGAAAACTGCCAATTCCGGTTATCTGACCCGGCGGCTTGCCGATGTCGCTCAGGATTGTGTGGTCACTGAGTTCGATTGCGGCACAACCCTGGGGGTTGAGGTCGAACCTTTGATGGAAGGTGGTGAGATCATTCAGCGTCTGGGCGAGCGCATTTTAGGGCGAACGTTGCTGGAAGATATTCATGATCCCTACACCGATGAAATTGTGGCTAAAAATGGCGATGATATTGACGAGGCTGCGGTCCAGAAAATTGAAGAGACCGGCATTACCAATATCAAGATACGATCGGTGTTGACCTGTAAAGCAAAAAGAGGTGTTTGCAGTAAATGCTACGGACGCGACCTGGCGCATGGACGGCCAGTCGAAATCGGTCAGGCCGTCGGGATCCTGGCGGCACAATCCATTGGGGAACCGGGCACTCAGCTGACCATGCGCACGTTTCATATCGGTGGAACGGCCAGCCGGCGTGTGGAGCAAGCGGATATCCGGGCTCGCACGGACGGCACCATTAAGTATGTCGATCTGAATGTTGCCAGTAATTCCGAAGGCCAGCTGGTGGTGATGAACCGGCGCGGCGGCAAGTTCACCATTGTCAGCAAAACAGGGCGTGAACTTGAAACCTTTCCGGTCATTTACGGGGCGCACATAAAGGTCAAAGATGGAGGCAAAGTCAAATCCGGTGATCTGCTGGCAACCTGGGATCCTTTTACGACGCCGATTATCTCCGAGGTCGACGGCACCGTAAAATTTGGAGACATTATTGGCGGCCAGACCATGCAGGAAAAAGTGGACCCGATAACAGGAAAATCGAGTAAGACCATCATCGAATCCAGAAGCGGCGACGAGCGACCACGGATATCGATTAAAGACAAAGACAACAAGACCGCCAAGCTTCCCGGGTCATCGGCTATGGCCCGCTATATTTTGCCGGTCAACGCCATATTGCTGGTTGAGGAGGCCGATGCGGTCAAAGCCGGCGATGTGGTTGCCAAACTGCCCCGGGCGACAACCAAAACCAAAGATATCACCGGCGGCCTGCCCCGGGTGGCAGAGCTTTTTGAGGTGCGGAAACCTAAAGAGGTAGCGGTACTGAGTGAAATTGATGGTTATGTATCGATCGCCAAAAGCACCAAAAAAGGCAAACAAAAAGTCACCATCTCGCCGGTGGATGTTGGCGATAAAAAAGAATACCTGATTCCGCGGGGCAAACACATTAATGTGTATGAAGGCGACTATATTCGCGCAGGTGAACCACTTATCGGCGGCTCGGCAGTTCCACAGGACATCCTGAGCATCAGGGGTGAAGTCGCACTTGCGCGCTATCTGGTTGACGAAGTCCAGGAAGTCTACCGTCTGCAAGGTGTGCGCATCAATGATAAGCACATCGAGGTCATCGTCCGGCAGATGATGCGGCGAGTGAAGATATTGAACGTGGGGGATAGCGATTTTATTAACGAGGAACAGGTAGATCGCCTCAAATTTGAACAAGCCAATAAATCGGTAATTGAAAAAGGCGGCAAACCGGCAACAGCCGAACCGCTCATTCTGGGTATTACCAAAGCCTCGCTCAGTACCGACAGTTTCATTTCAGCAGCTTCGTTCCAGGAAACAACCAAAGTTCTAACAGACGCAAGCGTCACCGGAGCAGTGGATGAGTTAAGAGGTCTGAAAGAAAACGTTATTATGGGTCGCCTAATTCCGGCTGGAACCGGATTGAAGGATTACGGTGACGTATCCGTTGAAATGACAGATTAAAATGGAAGGTCTTTTTAAGCGATTTTTGCACAAAATGCTTGACAATAGGCCGTTTACTGTATAAATACGGACATTTTACCAGATTCGTAAATTCACACGAACAAAGGATAACCACAAGCTTATGCCAACGATCAACCAACTGGTTCGCAAAGGCCGCAAGACGGTCAAACAGAAGGTAACCACGCCGGCACTTAAAGGCGCACCTCAAAAGCGCGGCGTGTGCACGCGGGTATACACCTCAACCCCCAAAAAACCAAATTCGGCCTTGCGCAAAGTTGCGCGTGTGAGATTGACGACCGGTGTTGAGGTTACCGCCTATATTCCGGGTATCGGACATAATCTTCAGGAGCACTCGGTGGTTTTAGTGCGGGGCGGGCGCGTCAAAGATTTACCCGGTGTTCGTTATCATATTGTTCGTGGCACACTGGACACCCTTGGCGTCGAAGATCGAAAACAGGGGCGTTCCAAGTACGGCGCCAAAAAACCCAAATAACTAAAATCGGAGATTTTATGCCCAGACGGAGAGAAATTCCGGAACGCGATACGGCTTCGGATTCCAAATATAACAGTGTATTGGTTGCCAAGTTTGTCAATTGT
>JASFGH010000199.1:0-7232 GCA_050123865.1 Desulfobacterales bacterium
CGCGAAACTTTTTTGCAAAAGCTCAAGCAACTGATGGACCAACCCAATGTCGAGATTTGGTTTGCTGACGAATCCGGCTTTGAGGGTGATCCCCGTCCCCGCAGCCTTGGGACAAGAAGGGATCAAAAAAATGAACAACAATTATTAGAGCGTTTGGACCAAGCTATCGTAGACGTTATTCATAACCCCAAAAAGACTCAAAAAACTGCCTGTATTGCAACGTTATTATGACAAACGCTCTATGTATTTAGAAATAAAATACTTATAGGCGTTTTATTTTAGTCTTTTTATCTGCGATTAAGCCCCTCAGGGTTCTCCTGATTGGATTTCATCCAGGGTTTTTTTAAATTGCTCCGCATGCGGCCCGCCCAGCTTCACGGCCCGGCGGGCTGCGTTTATGGCTTCCTTCTTTTTGCCCTGCTCCCACAGCACCTGGGCCAGATTGTTAAAGGCCACCCCTTCCTGTGGGAATCGATCGGTCGCTTTTCGCAAAACGGCGGCCGCTGATGCCAAATCCCCCATGGCATAACAGCTGTTGCCCAAACCGATATGGGCGGAAAAACTCTGCGGCCAGCGGTGCAAAGCGCTTTGATACCCTCTCATTGCAGCCGGCCATTGGCGGGCCTTTTCCAGGCCCACCACTGCTGCAATCCACGATTGTTCACGGACCGTCGCCGGTAAACGATCGGGCGGCAACACCAGCAGGCCCCAGTGCTCACTCCGCGCCCACGTATTTTCAAACGTCCTGAAGCTTGTTTTTTTCCGGCTTGTGACCCCCGAATGTAAGATGACCACTTCCGCATCAACGTCATAACCGATGACCACAGCATAATGCCAGACGGGAATCCAGGAGAGCCCCAAATTCTGCAACACGATAACCGGATGTCCGGCTGCGATTTCGCTCAGCAGTGCTTGTGCCCCGTTAATTGGATAGGCAACTTTTCCCTGACGGCGGGTGGCTGCAATCATCGCCGGTTGCAGGCTGCCCTTAAGGGAAGGGGTATAGACCTGGGGGGTCAGTTCATCCGGGCTGATCTGAAGGCCACTCCAGGAAAGAACCATGGCCAACGATGCCGGCCCGCATTGATACGCTTTTTGGGGATAAAACGGCACCGCATTCAATTTGTGATGGGGCGGGATGCTTTCGGCGGCCTGGCGCCATTTATGGGTCGATGTGGTAGCACATCCACTTAAAACAAACAGTCCAAAGACCCAACCCCAGACCGCCATCTGCTGCCATAAATTCAGAGTGCGGCACCGCTTGATTTTGGTATTATCTGACAAAGGTAAAGACGTTGGTATAGCCCAGAGCATCGGTAATGGCCAGGATAATGACGATGACACCCACCACGATCAGAAAAGTCACAAAGAAGCCGCCGCCGGCAGGAAGCTCTTCGATTTGATCGGCTATTCGCTGGGCTTCCGTATCGGTAAGGCTGTCAACACGGGCCATGGCTTCGAGGGGATCGATTCCCTGGGCCTTTAGGACGGCCTGCGCATCTTCCCGTGCCAGGACCGTTTTGATGGTGTTGCGGGCATTTTGCCCTTCGGCTGATATCGCCAGGGTTGCTTCTGTATCGACCATAGCGGCCAGCACTGATTGATAGGGTGTGGTCAGCAGAACCATCATGGTCACCAGAAAGACACTAAGGATTTTAAATCGTTGCCGGAACAATTTCATTCTGTACCTCCTTATTATTACACATTAACCGATTCTTTAGGATTGACCTGTCTGGAAAACCGCTGCCTCTCAGTGGCATATTAAAGCCGACGTTTGCGGGATTGGAACTCCATTCATCCTAACTTTAAAATTTCAAATTGTCAATTTTAGAGGCTCCAGAGGTTTCCGCAGCCGCGGCAGCTTCTGGGGGGCGTGGCCGATTGGTGTGACTTTCGAAAGGAGCGATATTTCGATCCCAGCCAGATTTCTTCTAGCGGGGTTTCAAACACGTTGCCCAGGATGATGGAGGCATAATCGGAGGTCGAAAAAGGCGAAATGCAACACGGTAGTACATTACCGTTTGCCGTAATGTACATCAGCGTTGTGGGTCGAAAGCACCCCTTCCAGGAATGGTGGTTGCGTGTGTCTGCTTGAACACTTTCAAGAGGCGAGGCCAGGCCCGAGGCTTTGAAATGGACGCCGAGCTGTTTGGCCAGATCCTGCCCCTGTTCTACCCGTTGCCGGATTCTGTCGTCGGATGCCACAAGGGTTTTGTCGGGTGTTGCCAGACCGTAACCATCATTATCGTTGAAATACACCAGCCGCTGCAGGTACACCTGGTTGATACCGATATCGGCGGCCAGCCTTACAAATTCCGGCAGTGCGTTGATGTTTTCACGGGTGCCCAGATACCAGAGTGAAAGGGCCGGTCGACTCACCTTCAGCCGGCGCAGGCGATTAACGAACGCGCGCAAATTGGATACGATTTGTTCAAACCGGTCACTGTCGCGCATGGCCTTGTAATCATGCTGATTGGCTGCATCTAGAGATATGCGCAGGTCATCCAGGCCCGCGTTGATGAGCGCATTCTGGCGGTTTTCATCCAGCAAAATTCCATTGGAATTAAAAAAAACAAACGTGTTGCGATTTTTCAAATGGCGAATCATGGCCGGCAAGGCTGGATTCAACAGGGGCTCACCGATACCGTGCAGGGCAATGTGTTCAAGCTGCGGCAATTGATCGGTTATGCGGACCAGCTCGTCAAGCGTCACATCGCGCGCGGATTCCCAGCTACCCTGGTACAGAATGCAGGCCCTGCATTTGAGGTTGCAGCGATTGGTCACCTCAATATACAAATTGCGCGGTAGCTTCATGTTCGTATCAATAGCCGTCATTTTGTGTTTAACCTCTATCTTGAACGAGATGGATGCCTCCGGCTCGCCATACGCTTTCAAATTAAAACGGTAAAATTCCAACAAAATAATTTTCCTCCTTTTTTAATTTGAAACGCTCAGATTAGGACCGGACGATGGTCGTGCAAATACTCCCGGTCCTGACCGGTTTGCTTGCCGCTGTCAGCCGGCCTTCGATCTGGACGGGCCTGTCATTGTAAATCGGACAGAATTCATCCGGTTCATCATATCGGTTTCTGAGCCTGCGCCGGGCGGCACAACCGCCGCCGCAATTTTGGACATGCACGCATGTCAGGCAAAATTGCGGTGTTTGATAGGTCTGGCGGAAGTAAGGTGTGTCGAATATGGCTTCTTTTTGTTGCGCCAGATCTGAAATGGTGAGATCCGAATCCGGCCAGTACACACAGGCTTTTAGATGCCCGTCAGGCGTTACGCGCATGCTGCGACCGCCGCAGGGCGTGCCGTGCAGGCCCTTGACGCCTAAAAACGTATTGACCAGAGGCTCTGATACCGAGATAATTTCGGCGTTTTTAAAAAGGATATCAAACGCCTGCCAGTACTGATCGAAACTGGGCATAAATTCAACAGTATACATGGGCTGATAGACATTGACTCTAAAGTCAGCCCCAAATAATCCGGCCAGTGCGGCAATTTCACCAAGGTCCTTGTAGTTGACATTCATCAATACGGCCAGAATGGAGACCCGGATATCCAGATTGCGGCATCTGGCGATGCTGTCCATCACCGTTTGCCAGTTGCCCGAGCCGCGAAATTCATCCTGTCTTTGCTGATCGGGAAAATCCACCGAAAATTCGATATCGCTAAAATATCTCAGTTTTTCATCAGGCGTAATTGACAGCGTGTATCCGTTGGACGCCAGGCTGAGCTTGATCTCTTGGCTGTTCAAATACTCAATAATATCATGGTATTCCGGATTTAGGCCGTTTTCGCCCGTACCGAAACCGACGGAGCTGACAGGAATGCTTTCACATACTTTTTGAATGTCCTTAAGGGTTAGATTCTCAATTTGATTTTGATCCCGGTAGCAGTGCGCACAGTTTAGATTACAGTCGCTGGTCAGTCCGATTCCAAGAGAAACCATACAAATTCTCCTATAAATAAATTCGAAGCACGAATAGCTAAATCCGAAACAAATTCAAATATTGAATGATCCAAGCTCAGAACATGTTTTGAACATTTAAATTTTGTATTTCGGTTTTGTTTCGAATTTCGAATTTCGGGTTTCGGATTTTATCTCATAAACAGGTACTTTAGCGGTACCAGAAACATATAATAGGCTGCCATCGTGCTGCCGCGCAAAGAGCCTGTTACTTTGGAAATCCCGATTCTTTTGCGGTATCGAATGGGCACGCTTTGAATGCGCAATTTGCGGCGCGCGGCTTTGACGACCATTTCCACGGGCCAGCCATACGTCATCTGCTCCATGTTTAATTCAAATAGATTGCAGGTCCGAATGGCTCGAAACGATCCGATATCCGTAATCCGGACACCATACAGTAAACGCAGCAGCAATACAATCATGTGGTTGCCCAGCTGCGCATGCAGCGGCATTGAGCCTTTTTCAAGGCTGCCGCCGATCCGACTGCCGATCACAAGGTCGGCCTGACCCTGGATGACGGGATTGGCAATGCGCTCTATCTGTGCGGGGTCATCGCTGCGGTCGCCGTCTAAAAACACAATCAAGTCGCTCTGGCGGGCGGCCTGTGACCCGGCCCAGCAGGCCGAGCCATACCCCATGCGCTGTTCTTGAATAACCCGGGCCCCGGCGGCCGCTGCCTGTTCAGAGGTACCGTCGGTGGAGCCGTTGTCAACGACAATGACCTCTTTGACCCGATTACGCGGTACACCCCGAACGACTTCGCCGATGGCCCGGACTTCGTTATAGGTTGGAATAACGACAGATATGCTCAATTTCTTGTTAGGGTTCATCAGTTTAAAATGTGATAATCCGCGTTGGTTAAAGACGTGTCAGCAAAAAAGTCTCATTTTGAGCGGGCCCAAAGTTACGGCCACGTTTATGTTTAAGGATCCAACCGATGACCGAGCCGCCGGCCAGCAGCGCAAACAAAAGCCCGTATTCCAGCACCAGAATCCATGCCGGCATGCTGCCGGTCGATGACACATACTTTAAATAGGACAGGGTCACCATGCAGCTAAACAGCAACCAGGCCACCGCAGGATAAAAACACAAAAACGGGATCACAATAATGACATACCAAGGATGCAAGGATGCCGGCATCAGGACTACCAACAGCCCCATCAGGATGAACGCATATCGAATGGTCGGGTTCGGGTGTTTGTCTTTAAAGAAAACAGCCAAACCGGCGGCCGCCAGACCCAACAAAAATACGATGCTCCACAAAGAATAATTTATTTGCGGCAGCAGCTGTATCAAAACGGTTTTTAGCCCCAGGTTAAAACTTTCATAGGGATTTTGTAAATATATCGGTAGAAACCCCAAAACCTTACGTCCGGCACCCAAAAAAGGCATATACAGCAAGAGAATTGTGATCGCAAAGGCCAAAAGCCCTGTGATGCGCTGCCCGCGGTTCAACAGGGCCGGCAACAGTAGTGCCGGGTAGAGCTTGATGGCACTTGAAACCGCCAGGGCGGCCGCGCCCGGCAGATGTCTGCCGGTGGCACTCAGATAACATGCTAGTAGCATCCAGAAAACGGTCAGTCCTTCCAGATGGCCGCTGTAAGCGATTTCAAATATGACCAGCGGATTCCAGGCATAGATGAATAGCCGCCAACCGTCATACCGGTAAACCTTCAACAGCGCCAGCAGCACAAAAAGGGTCAGCGTATCAAATAGGATCGTCAGGACCTTGAACCCGGAAACACTGTCACCAACGATCATATGAAATAAGCGGAAAAACAGCTGTGCGCCGGCCGGATACAGGGTCGGGTAAGATTTGCGGTTGATATGGGGGTAAATGTGATCGTCGCGCAGTGATTTTAATTCATCGGCATCAGGTGGATGCCGGTAGGGATTCATCCCGTTATGTTGAATCCGTCCGTCCCAGATATAGCGGTACATATCACCTGATAGTACTACCGGAACGGCCGGCACCAGAACAGCCCTGAACAGCAGCGCAAACAGGATAACAATCGGAACCAGGCTTCTGGAGTGCTTCCAGAGGCTGCGATATTTAAAGACAAGATAAATGCCGATCAGGTACAGCAGGCTTAAGACCAGAAATAAAAAAACATAGAAATGAATGCTGGATCTTGTCACCAGATGGATTTCTTTAACAAAGGCCTGAAGTCTAAAGTTATAAAAATAGAGCACCCCTGAAATGAGACCCAGACCGACAATGGCCCTCTGTACCGGTAGAAAAGAGGGGGCGGATGATTTAGGTTGATGCGGTTTTCCCAAATCCATGTTTCACCGAAAGAAAGAACACATAGAAAAAGCCGGAAGTATAAATCAAAAGGAAGGGGCTGACCAGATACTTGCTGAAAAACAGAAACATGAGAAGCCCGGTCAGGGAATATAGACCGAGAAAAAATTCGAGAATGGATACGGCATTCAGCGGAATGGCATACCGTTTGTTTTTCCATTTTTCGCCTTTTTGTTGGATCCCGTACTTGGGGGTGCGGATGAATCCGCTTTCAATATCAAACAGGGCTTCCAGCACGGCTTTCGTGTTGTTGACGGCAATTCCGGTGCCCAGGCACATTAAAAACGGCAGATATTTGATGCGGGTTTTCCAATCGCGGTAGAGGATGCGCTGGGAAAAAAGGTACAGGGATGACGGGCCGAAGGTTGCCAGGCACAGTACCGTAAAAATCATAGCTGGATAGGCCAGATTGTCAAAAAACCACTGAGTATACAGCATGGGAATCGACGTCAGCACCACCAGCAGCATCATGGGATGCACCATGTAGTGGGTCAGATGCAAAAATGCCTGGATCTTTACCAGCCACGACACATCTGATTTAAGCAGCTTGCCCAGGTTTTTCCTGGCGGTTTGAATCGAACCTTTGGCCCAGCGATGCTGCTGGGATTTAAAGGCGTTAATGGTAACCGGAATCTCGGCCGGACAAACCACCTGCGATGCAAACATCAGCTTCCATCCCTTCAGCTGGGCCCTGTAGCTCAAGTCCAGATCTTCGGTCAGGGTATCGGCCTGCCAGCCACCGGCCTCCTGAATGGTTTTTTTTCGCCAGACACCGCCGGTGCCGTTAAAGTTCATAAACAGCCCGCCCCAGGCCCGGGAGGCCTGTTCCACACCAAAATGACCGTCAATCCCGATGGATTGCGCACGGGTCAGCAAGGAATAATCACTGTTGATATGCCCCCAGCGGGTTTGCAGCATGCCGATCCGTGGATCCTGAAAATAGGGTATGGATTC
>JASFGH010000200.1:0-7219 GCA_050123865.1 Desulfobacterales bacterium
TTAAACTCATCTTCTTGACACCATTTGTCAAGCCCAAAAACACAAAACCCATCGCCGGATTTTGCCCGCGATGATGTTGTTATTTGGAATTAGCGGGTGGTTATTTTTAAATCATTCACATCATAACCAAATTCGGTCAGGAGGCTTCTGGAGGTTTTTACGATTTCATCCGGGCTCAGTTTGGTCTCGACGTAGATATCCATGCCTTTAATTTTTTCAGGAATGCGCAGCTGGTCGGAATAGCGCGTAAAATAGGTTTTATCTTCGCCGGAGATCCAGAGTACTTTTTCAAAGTCCTTCGAATGGATGGCGGCAAAATAGTCACAAAGGTTGGTCAACAGATCTTCCCAGTAGCGAACCGGGTTCGTTTTGCCGTTGAAGGTAAAGGATTTGATTTCTTTATCGGCATAACTTTCTGGTTTCGGGTTCGACTTTTTATGTGATCGGGATGGCCTTTTTGCCACGCTCTTTTTTTCGGGACTGGGAATTTCAATCACCTTAGGCGGCGGCCCGATGTTGGCGGCCGGACGATTGGTGATTAACCACCGGTCCAGATTTTTTTCTAAAAAACGTTCAACCGGTTTCGACTCGACCTTGCAACCGCATATTTTTTCTGTGGATTCGCGCAACAACTCCACCAGGATCATATTGGGCTGGCTGACCAGTTTGTTCCAGGCTTCTGGAATTACATCAGCGGCCAATTTTTGGTTTTTATTCTTGTTCAGCGCCCGGGCGGCCTCTAATGACTCACCGTTGGCAACTTTATTCTTACCGAGCAGGTCGATCAAATTGGGGACAACCCCATCATCATTTTGTTTGAGTAAATCGGCGGAATAAAACCATTTGTCCTGCGAACTTCCTGCTGATTGAGTCAGGTAAAACCACCAGGTAATCCCATTGGTTAGAACCGAAATATCGACCTTTTCCTGTGCTGCAAAACTCAGCAGTGGCTTTTGATAATTGTCCAGTTTTTCGTGGACGCGCTTAACTTCGATCAAAATTTTATTGGCGTTATTATGACGCAGGGCATAGGCCGCGCTGTAGGAATTGACGGCATAATTCGGATAGACCTCATCGACGTTGAAGATATCCCAGCCCAGGAATGAAAGCAGCCTCAGTACGACTGCCTGTTTGGTAGAGGCCTCATCAAATGTTTCAAGCTTATTATTAGTCTTTAGGCTTTTGATAAACGAAACAATTTCTTTTTTCATATTATCCTCAATGCGATTTGAACGATTTTTTGCAACACGGAGGCATACGCCGCATATTGCTATATCGGTCGATTACGCTCAAACTTAAACGTTTTTAATCACTAAAGTTTCCACCCCAATTGGTCGATATTATTCATACCGATCATTCGGTACGGACGCGAGTTTGATCGCCTAAAAAAGGAAATGCTGATGAAAACCAAATTATTATTTCTTTGCGTCCTCATTTTTTTGCTTCTGGGGTGGAATACCAAGGACGGGGTTTTGTTTTTTTTCTTTGCCGTTCATCTTTTGACCCTGGCAATTGGTGTCGTCGTTTCTAAATATGATCAAAAGCGCTGTTCCGTGCCGACCGTTGATACCCCTCCCAAAATCGATTCTTCCGGGTCATAGTCAACAGGCAAGCTGCCAGCGGCGCGGCCCACGACCATAAGTCATCCTCTGTTGAACCTTTTGAACGCCCCGAAAGCCCTGTGCGGCAGCGGGGCTTTTTGTTTGCATACCTGACCGGGCCTTTAATTTCAGCGAATCGAATATTTGTAGATATATAGAATAGATAGATGTATAGTTGGTGCCATTATTTGAGTTGACAATCCGGCCTAACTGTGGCTTTTATGGTACCTGTCAATCGTTAATTCTATAAAAATCCAAGAAGTTCACACTTCTTCCGGTATTCCCTGAGGAATCATTTCCGCCAAAAATGTTTGCCCTGAACGGGCCCATGTCTTTTTTTCTAATTCGCCTAAATGATATTTTTAAAATGCTTATCGATTCCTCGAATAAAGCAGGCAAAATTATTTCATTGACAATGAGGTGCGCTATGTCTGCCAATTTTCTACCCCTTAATTTGAACCGGCGATCGGCGGTTTTTGCAGCATCCATGTTTGTTGGGATTTTGCTGTTAACAGTTCTAATCGCCCAACCTGCAGTCTGTGAACCGGCCTTAAACACCCAGCTGCCGAAGATCCTGCAGGCGGTGTCGGAGCAGCTGCCCGCTGAATGGCACCCCAGCCGGATGCGCAGCGGTGTGGTCAAAATGCTTAATCCGGCGCAGCGTCTGAATGCCCGTATCGATCAAAACGGTGTTCGGTTGACGGCCGCAAGTGGATTTACGTTTAGCATGCAGCTTACGCATTATGGATTCGATTCCAACTTACAAACCCCACAATCCAGCCATGTACGAATTGATGGTGTCCGGGTAGAGGTGAACCACGACGCAGATCTAAGCGAATGGTTTGTTAATACACCACTGGGTATCGAACAGGGATTTTATCTGAAACGTGGATACCACGGAGCGGCCGCAGCGAACGATTGGCGTGTCCAAAGTCATTTCGAACTGCATTTTAAAATCGGGGGTGATTTGATCCCTGAACAGACAGCTGATGGGCTTGACTTCATAGATGCAACCGGCCAGGTTCAAATGCACTATAATCAGCTGCTGGCCTTTGATGCCAACCGTCAGATTTTGCCCGCTCGGTTTCAATTAAGCGGAAATCGTCTGTGCCTTTCTGTTGAAACTGCCGGAGCACTTTTTCCGGTGACCATTGATCCGATCTTTAGCAGCGAACAATCCTTGACAGCCTCAGATACGGCTGCTGAAGACCAGTTCGGAGATGCGGTGGCCATAGACGGTGATACGATCGTGGTCGGCGCACCACTGGTGAATTCGGGAACGGCCACCGATACCGGCGCGGTATATGTATTTGTGCGGGATCCGTCCACCGGTGTTTTTACCGAACAACAAAAATTAACGGCTTCAGATGCGGCCGCCGAAGACAACTTCGGCAGCGCGGTTGACATAGATGGCCATACGATTGTTGTCGGGGCGCCCCAGGTCAACTTGGGCATTACGCCGAATACCGGAGCGGTGTATGTGTTTACACGGGATCCCACGGTCGCCAACGATCCGTGGACGCAACAGCAGAAACTGACCGCTGCCGATGCTGCAGCCTTGGATTTACTGGGCAGTTCGGTGTACGTTGAAGGACATACCCTGGTGGCTGGCGCCCCCCGCAAAAATTCCGGCATTGCAAGTGCCACCGGAGCTGTCTATGTATTTACCCGCGATCCGGATGATCAGGCCGTTCCCTGGACCCAGCAACAAAAGCTGACCGCCACCGATGCGGCCGCCGAAGACCAGTTTGGCACATCCGTATCGCTAAATGGAAATACGATTGTCGTGGGCGCGCCGCTGGTTAACTTGGGCACCGTTTTTGATGCCGGCTGCGTGTATGTTTTTACGCGGGATCAAAGCGTCTTTTTGAGTCCCTGGACGCAGCGACAAAAACTCACCGCCACTAATCCCGGGGCGGATGACCGTTTGGGGGTATCCGTATCGGTAGATGCCAATACCCTTCTTGCCGGTGCGCCGCGGGCCGATTTCGCCGGCCTTTTCGACTCCGGGGCCGCCTATGTTTTTACCCGCGAATCGGCATCGGCTGGTTTCAGCCAGAAGCAAATCTTAAGGGCCCGGAATGCGCTCGCCGATGGTCAGCTTGGCTCGTCTGTCTTTGTTGACGGACCAACAGCGCTGCTGGGTGCCCCAGGGACACAGTCTTTTACCGCGGTTGACGCTGGCGCGGCTTATCTGTTTGTCCGTGAAACGTTTTCTGGCAACTGGCGCCAGCAACAGGAGTTAACCGGCAGCAGGCCCGAAGCATTGGCTGAATTCGGCGGAGCAGTTGGTTTAGACGCCGGCACCGCTATTTTTGGATCCGCCAAAAGGGATCAGGGCACTTCCTCTTTGGCCGGTGCTGCTTTCGCCTTTGTGCTCGAGCCGCTGAGTGGCGAAATTTTGCAGGAGACCGATGTTCTGACGGCTGCCGATGCGGCAGCAAATGACGGGTTTGGCAGTGCGGTGGGGCTCAGCGGAGATACAACACTGAGCGGGATTCCGGATGCCGATCCGGGAGGCGATGTCGATGCCGGGCAAGTGTCGGCCTTTGACCGTGATCCAGGCACTCAAGTATTTGATGATGAAATGACCCTGACAGCCGGCGATAAGGCCGCATTTGACAATCTGGGCACTGCCGTGTCTGTTGATGATGATATTGCCGTCATCGGCGCACCCAATAACGATATTGGCGCTGATGCCGATGCCGGCGGCGCTTATGTGTATAATCGCGATTCGGTTACCGGCGACTGGGATCAGGGGGTAAAATTAACCGCCGGCGCTGATGTGACGGCTTTTGACAATTTTGGCGCTGCGGTGGCGATTGATGCCGACATTATCCTGGTCGGCGTGCCCGCTGACGATCCGAACGGCATTCCCAATGCAGGTGCCGCATATTTATTCAGTCGTGACCCGGGCGAGGCCGCGCCCGATCAATGGAGTCAGACAGAAAAGCTGACCGCCGGTGCGGACGAGGACGCGGGTGACAATTTTGGTGCCGCGGTGGCTCTCCATAGCGATACGGCTCTGATCGGCGCGCCGCTCGAAGATAGCGGCGGCGCTGTGTTTGTCTTTGTACGCGATCCAGATGATAACAGCTGGATCCGACAACAAAAGCTGACTGCATCGGATGCCAGCCCGGGAGATGCGTTTGGAAATTCCGTTTCGGTGTTCGGCAACACGGCCCTTATTGGCGCACCCCAGGCGGATGTCACCGGCGTGTTGACTGCCGGGGCGGTGTACCTATTTAGGCGTGATCCCGCCCGTGCGGCCAATCCGTGGACCGAGCTGCAGAAAATGGAACTTGTGGATGCCGCCACCGGCGACGCATTCGGCACCTCAGTGACCCTGGCCGGAGATATGGCGGTGGTCGGCGCACCGGGAGTCGACCTGCCACCGGATGGCATCGTCATGCGGGTCAATGCCGGTGCTACCTATGATTTCAGGCGCGACCCCGACTCAGGACTGTTTAGCCTGCGGACTCGGCTGATTGCATCGGATGCGATGGCTGACGAAGCCTTTGGCACAGCGGTTATCGTAGCCGGTGATACCATTATCATCGGAGCTCCGGATGTTGATCTGAGCGCCATGCTGTTAAATGCCGGGGCCGCTTTTGTGTTTCAAATATTTCCGCTCAGAGATGATTCAATCAGAGATGATTCAATCAGAGATGATTCAAGCGGTGGCGGCAGGAGCGTCAGCCTAAATTGTTTTATCGACACGGCAAGCTCCGGTGTGCCATTGAACGCGCTGGGGAGTGTGCTGATAGTGCTGAGTGCCCTCATTTTGTTTTTATTTGGGTGTTTGGGGTGTCAAAGGATGGGTAGCAAGCGACGACGCTAAATCCCGGCGGTAGGATCCACATACTGGATTCCGATTCCAAATGTCCTGACATCCGAACGGCATATTTCCCGGCGCCAGATGAACTTTGCCCGCAAGAATTGGCTGTCGTCGGTATTGTCGATAAAAACAGGGAAAAGTTACATCAACACTGAAACCTATTTTTGCCGTATATCTGCACTCCTGAACATTGAACCTTCTAAACCCACCCACCCAAAAGCATCGGAAATATATTGCCCGACTGACAATTTTTTGACCCATTTTTTGACAACATTTGTCACATTTTGCCGCATTAAAAAAGGGCTAAATTTGTAACTACTTGAAAATATGTCAATTATAAAAAAAGCTGCGGTTGGCATGATAGTTGTATAGGTATGTAGTTCGTTCATGGGAAATAATCCTAATGTTTAAACGCCCAGTGACCGATATTAGGATTACAAGGTGTGCATGAAATCGGCCAGCAACAACAACCTCAAATGATAAGGTGTTAAAAATGTTAGACAAAGCGTCAGACAATCACAATTTTGATTTCAACATTGGTCATCTTGTCAAAAGCCCCTGCAAAGCATGCCCGACCAGAGACGATTTCCCCGGCTGCATGGAAGAATGCGAGCTTTTGGATCAAATTCAGACAGTCCTGTCTGATTCAATTTCCAGCGCCAACAATTATTCCGTCATGGAGACGTTTGACATACCGTCCTCCGTGCTGGACCAAATCTGATTGCCAAACGGCCCCAGCCATTCGGCCGGGGCCGGCATTGAAAAAATTAGAATAGCCATCCCTACACGCAGGTATTGCGCCAAGCAGCGTCCTGACCGCTTTTGTTAAAGCGCAGCCAGCGGTTGTATTTTCGATATTAAAATTTTCCGGCTTCAGGTCCGGACTTGCCGTTTCCTGCAGATACGTTCTTCGATTTCAATCTGCAATCTGCAATTCACATGCTAGGGATTCCCCCTGAAAAAGTGGATTGCCATATAGGAAAATGTTTCCCGGGCAGTCGTCACCCGGGAAATATCCGCATAAATTTTATGGTTTTTACCCCAGAGGTGGCCGTGGCCGATGATCTCGGGGACGATTTTCCCATCCGCGCTTTTTGAAAAATCCAGCTCTGCTCTCCAGACCAGCGATGGCTGGCCGTTTGCACCGCTGTAGCCGGCAGCATCTTTTTGATCTGAATAATAGTCATTGTAATCATATGAGCTGTTGGCCTCTATAAAAATGTTGGCCTGTCGGCTGCGCAACCGCTCCGGGACCTGCCATTGGATGACGACCGTATCGCCTGATGGCGTGGCCCCGCTGATCGCATCGATCGGTTCTCCGGGCGCCTCTTGCGCTGTTTGCCTGACACCATACCAGACCGGGATGGACTCGGGTCGAGATTCAGCAAGGATCCATTTGTTCTCAGCCGCTTTGCCGGTGACATAGATCGTCTGAACCTTGCCGGAGCCTTTTTCCTGCAGCCAGATGGCAAAGGTCGGTTGAGATTTCGGTAAAAAAATTGAGGGTTTTTCATAAACCGCATAATTATACGTCAATTTGAATTCCAGATAGGGCTGGCTTTCATCTATTGGCGGCCGGTCCCGCGTTTCCGGGGCGGCTGCGCAACTGATGATGATCAGTCCCAGCCATGTCGCCCATCCCGTCTTTTTTAATCGTTGCATTGTTTTTCTCCCCTAGCCGTTTTTGAGCCGATTGTTCCAATCATATTCAGCAGAGGTAACGATATGTTCCATGCGCTGGATGCGGCGCTGCAGGTTTTCATAGCGCCTTTTCATCCGC
>JASFGH010000201.1:0-7208 GCA_050123865.1 Desulfobacterales bacterium
GCATCGCATGGACGTCTGTGATAAGGAAGCGCCGGTTTTAAAGGATACGGGCGACCATCACCAGGTCGCCTGTTATTTATATTAAATCTAAAATGAGCGTTTCAACTTAGATTATACTCGATGTTTGTTATCATCGATCATTGGCTTAATGCAGCGTTGGGTGAAGGGAATGGCTTCCCGGTTCTGTGGGACATCGCAAGGCTGCAGGCTTTGCCGATATACCGGGAAACACATAAACGACGCATATCTTAATTGGAAAGGAGGAACATCAATGAAAAAGAAATGTTATCTTCTAATCAGCATCGCCGTTGCAGTGATGGTATTCGGATCGGGTGCTTCTGTGCTGGCGGCCTCTTCTCTGGTGGTTGCCCAGGACACACCACCGCGGATGATGAATCCGCACGGGGATGATTCCGATGCCGGTCTGCAATATATGGCCAACTTTTTTGACGGCCTGTTGCAGCGCAAAGGTCCGGATGGAGTTCTGGCGCCGGCACTGGCCGAGCGCTGGGAGCGGTTGGATCAGCTGTCCTGGAAGTTTTATCTGCGCAAAGGCGTTAAATTCCACAACGGCAACCCCTTTACGGCCGCCGATGTCAAGTTTTCCTTTGAGCGCCTGAACAATCCGGATGTGTCGGAATTCATCAATACGGGAAAGTCGATTGCTGGCGTGGAAATGGTGGATGATTTTACGGTGGTTATTAAAACCAAAGAGCCGATTCCCTGGTTTGCCAATAATATGCACCAGGTCTTTATCATGGACAAAGAATCCACCGAATCCCGCGGTCCCGGCGAGGTGATGATCAAACCCATCGGTACCGGGGCTTATAAGCTGGTGGAATGGGTCAAAGGCTCCTATGTGCGTATGGAGGCCAACGCCGACTACTGGGAAGGCGCACCGCCGCTAAAAACGGTTGAAATCCGTCCGGTGACCGAATCTTCCACCCGCTTTGCCGCGCTGGCCTCCGGCCAGGTCGACATCGTAACCGGCGTGCCGGTGGAACTGTTCGATAAAATTGTAAAGAATCCCAAGCTGGATGTGGTCAGCCGGCCCGCCCGCCGATCCATCTTTCTGGCATTGAACAACAAACCGGGTAGCCCGACCGCCGATATCCGGGTCCGCCAAGCCATGTATATGGCCATCAACGAAGATGAAATTATCGAAAAAGTCATGCGCGGTCATGCCGCGCCTGCTGCCCAGATCCCGGATCCGCCCACTATTGGCTATAACGGCAATATTCAGCGGCTCAAATACGATCCGGCGGAAGCCAAAAAACTGCTCAAAGAAGCCGGTTACGAAAAGGGATTTGAGATTACGCTGTCCGGTCCCAATGACCGCTATGTCCAGGATGCCCAAATAGCCGAAGCCGTGGCCAAATATCTGGCCAAGGTCGGCATCAAAACGACGCTGGATGTCAAACCCAAGTCCGTCTTTTTTCCGGAAGTGACCGGTGGCAAGCTGGACTTTTATCTGATCGGCTGGTTTGACGGCACCTTTGACATGGGGCGCACCTATTTCAAGCTGGCCCATACCCGCGATGATGAAACCGGTCATGGGTTTTTCAACGGTGCCAATTTCAGCGATCCGGATATCGATAAGCTGCTGCAATCCACGGCCGATATTGTCAATCCGCAGGAACGGGGCAAAGTGCTGCAGAAGCTCAACAAGATGGCCATGGTTGACAAGATTGCCTGGATCCCGTTGCACTATCAGGAAGATCTGTATGCCATTCAAAAAGGCAAGGGCATAAAATTTCAACCCCGCCCGGACCGCTGGATGGTTTACAAAGAAATTTCAAAATAATCTAACCTCAACCTGAAGTCGGGGCCGGAAGATTCCGGTCCTGGCTTAAAATTAAGAAATTTCGAAGATCATTTTGTTCCGAAAAATAAATGAGTTCCGTTTAAAATTGGCTGGATGATTCGAGTAATAGAATTTTGTGAACCATATGCTGTTCAATTTCATTTTTCCGGTTTTTACAATACTCCATTACTTTATCACTCCAATACTCCAGTATGCCAAAAGCTAAAATGGGTCCACAACTCAGGAACCTTTTAATAATCGGACCCATATAAACGCTAATTACTGCCATGGCCACCTATATTGCACGCAGACTGATTCAGGGAATTGTCGTCCTGCTTGTCGCCTCCCTTTTATGTTTTATCGTTTTTCGCTTTATGGGAGATCCGGTCATTACATTGGCAGGGCGCTATGCCACCTCTCATGAGGTTGAAGAAGTGCGGCGCAGCCTGGGCCTGGATAAGCCCATGCATGTGCAGTACGTCCGATTTCTGGCCAATGCAGCCCGGGGCAATTTCGGCATATCTTACGTGACGCGGGTGCCGGCTCTGGGACTCATCCTGGAGCGCTTTCCAGCCACCTTCGAACTGGCATCCACGGCCGTTGTTTTATCTTTTATTGTCGGTGTGGTCTTGGGTGTTCTGGTTGCGCTGAAGCCCTATGCAACCCGCAACCGAATGATCATGGCCGGTTCCCTGGGTGGCATTTCCATCCCCACGTTTCTGATGGGTATATTGTTGATCATGATTTTCGCGGTATATCTGGGCATTTTACCGCCTTTCGGACGTGGTGAGACGACCCAGGTGGGCTTCTGGCGCACCGGATTTTTAAATCTCAACGGAATTCGTCACCTGATCCTGCCGGCCCTGACACTGGCCATGTACCAGCTGGCGGTGCTCCTGCGGTTAACCCGGGCCGGTATGCGCGAGGTACTGACCGAGGAATACATTAAAACGGCCTGGGCCAAGGGTCTGCCGCCCAGAAAAGTGATTTTCAAGCATGCCCTGCGCAACGCCTTGATCCCGGTTGTGACGATCACCGGTCTGCAATTCGGCGAGCTGATCGCGTTTTCAATTGTGACCGAAACCATCTTTCAATGGCCGGGCATGGGCAATTTACTGCTGACGTCCATCCGCGAAAACGATCAACCGGTGATTGTCACCTATATCATGCTGGCCGCAGTGGTCATCATTACCATGAACATCATTGTCGATATTCTTTACGCGGTGATCAATCCCAAGATTCGTTATGAGTAAACGACGCATTAAATCCAGAATGCTCCATAGCTTTATACACGATCCCTCCGCCATAGTGGGATGTGTCATTCTGGTGGTGTTTATGGCAGCCGCCTTGTTGGCTCCCTGGATAACACCCCAGAACCCTTATGATCTTGAAAAGCTGACGCTGGAGCATTTCTTAACACCACCGATCTGGATGGAAGAGGGCACGGCGCCTTTTCTTTTAGGGACCGATGATCAGGGGCGTGGCATTCTGAGCACCATCATCTACGGCTGCCGAACATCTTTGATCGTTGGCTTCAGTGTCGTGTTGATTGCCGGCACATTCGGTGTGATCATCGGGCTGCTGGCCGGTTACTATGGCGGTTGGATCGATGCGGTCACCATGCGCCTGGCCGACACTTTGTTTTCCTTTTCAACTACTCTGCTGGCCTTTTTATTTTTAGGGATTGCCGGTGGCGGCAGCAAGTTGATTGTTATTCTGGCCATCTGCATTGCCGGTTGGGTGCGCTATGCCCGCACCATGCGTGGCAGCGTATTGGAAGTCAGGGAGAATGCTTACATTATGGCCGCCAAATCCACCGGCGCCGGTGATTTCAGGCTTCTGATGCGCCACCTGCTGCCCAATGCCGTTCCGCCGATCTTCGTGGTGCTGGCCATCGACCTGGCGGTGGTGATCATGCTCGAGGCCACCCTGAGCTTTTTAGGCGTCGGGGTTCCGCTGACCGAGCCTTCTTTGGGGATGATGATCTCCATTGGCAAAAACTACATCTATGCCGGCATGTGGTGGATGATTGTTTTTCCGGGTGCAGCCCTGATTTTGCTGGTCATCGGGATTAATTTGTTTGCGGATTGGCTGAGGGAAGAGCTAAACCCCAAGATTCAACGCAAAGCCTAAAATGGCTTTAAAAACACTTATCTTTTGCCCGATAGCGGCGTCGTGAATTACTTCAAAATGCTCACGTACTACGTGTACGCTCCGCTTTCTCAGCAATTCACGCCTTGCTATCTGACAAAATCTAAACGTTTTTAAAGCCATTTACCTTTACAAAAAATCAGATTACCATGAGCGTATCAATATAAGTGAACACCCCGCTAATAAACGGACACATCAAAAAATAATTCAAAGACCCTAAAGTGAACCTTCTGTATGGAAGAATTGAACATATGGACAGGAGAATAGGAAAAGATTATTCATTGTTTATCATTATTTTGATGGCCTTGTTGCTGTGGAGTTGTGGTGGGGTGGGACAGGAAAAGCCGGAATACTGGCCGACGCACGGCTGGAGGACTGCCACTCCGGAAAGCCAGGGAATGGACTCGGCGCTGCTGCTGGATATGCTGGACGTCATCTGGCAAAATGATATTAAAATCGATAGTGTCCTGGTGATTCGTAACAGGTATATCGTACTGGATGCTTACAGTTTTCCGCGCGATGCGGCCGATCGACATAACATCTACTCCTGTTCTAAAAGTGTTACATCGGCATTGATCGGCATCGCCATTGATAAAGGTTTTATTAAAAGCGTGCACGCGCCTGTGTTGGATTTTTTTCCGAACCACACAGCGAAAAACCTTGATGCCGATAAGAAAGCAATGACCCTTGAGCATGTGTTAACCATGACCACGGGCCTGGAGTGCCGTGATTCTTATCGCTATAAGTGGGTCGGTTTGCAGCAGCTAAGGGATAGCGTCGACTGGGTGCAGTTTATGATCGATCTGCCCATGGCCCAAGAGCCGGGAACCCATTTTGAGTATTGTAACGGCGCTACCTTTCTGCTTTCAGCTATTTTACAGCAAAAAACCGGCATGGATGCGCTCTCTTTTGCCGAAGAACATCTTTTTGAACCGCTGGGCATATCGGGAGTCAGTTGGCCATCGAATCCACATGGGATCACCGTCGGTTATGGCAGAATTTATATGCGCCCGCGCGACATGGCTAAATTCGGCTATCTTTATCTGAACAGTGGGGTGTGGGAGGACAAACAGATCATCTCCTCTCGCTGGATAAAGGAATCAACGCGCAAACATGCTGACACAAAAGGATTTATGGATTATGGCTATCAATGGTGGACGATGGGATCCGGCGCATACACGGCGCTGGGGTATCATGGACAATTTATATTTGTCGTGCCGCATAAAAACATCGTAGCGGTCTTCACCAGCAATTTAGCTCAAAAAGATATTTTTACCCCTTCTGTCCTGCTGCGCTCTAACATCTTACCATCAGTTATGTCAGACAAACCGCTGCCGGAAAATTTAGAGCAGGAAAAAGCGCTGCAAGATCTTGTCGCGCTCTGGCAGGAGACCAGCCCCACGGATCGCGCTAAAGTCAGAGAAACATCCAGCAAAGCCCTTACAGGCCTGCGGCCCGGACTATATGTGAACAACGAATATGGTTTCTCGGTCCAATACGATCCCAAACTGACTGTCACCGATCATGAAAAGGAGCCGGGCCAGATTTTTCGCATAAAGGCGCCTGAAGGCGTTCCCATCTTTACTGTCGGGGTGGCGGATATTCCCCAGGGGCTGGCCCTGAAAGATACCGGACAATTTCTTCTGAAACTTTATCAGAAAGAGTCACAGATTAAAGATGCCGCCATTCGCAAACAGGAACTCATCACTCTGTCGGATGGCACCCAGGCCAATTATGGTGAAATTACCTGGCGCTATCGATCATTCGACCTGGTAACTGTGGCAGTCGGTGCCTATAAGGACGATAAGCTCATCGGCGTTTCTGTGGTTGGCAGCCGGAACATGCCGACGGAATATCTGGCGGAAATGGTAAAATCTTTAAAATTTAAAAATTAAAGAAAGATTTGGAATTGATGACCTGACGTTCGGCATAAGATGGACGACAATCGGCATCGATACCGTGGAACAAAGCCAAAAATTCACCACCACTCAGATGCGGATCAAAACGATTTAAACCCCGAGTTCATCAGCGGTAAAATTCTCATTAATGTGGATTCTGAAGGTGAAGGCGTTGTGACCATCGGTTCTGCCGGTGGAACGGTAACACGAATAACCCTGCCAACAAAGACAAGCCAGCTGCCGCAGGAATTCAATTTGTTTCGTGTGCAGGTTTCCGGATTACGTGGTGGGCATTCTGGCCTTGACATCCATGAAGGACGGGGCAATGCTATTAAAATTATGGCCGGTGTGATGGAAGCTTTGAATAATGCTTCGGCTTTGCTGCAACGCGCTAAAAAGGTATATGATAAAGTATTCGGGCAGGCCCCCCATATTCGGGTGGCCCATGGTGGTCTGGAGTGCAGTGTCATTGCCGCCAAAATTCCGGTTGTGGATATGATCGCAATTGAGCCCACCATTAAAAATACACACTCAGCAAATGAGGCCCTTTATATCCCCTCTGTTGGAAAACTATGGCAGTTTCTGACAGCGCTTTTGGCGTCCTACGGCCCATAGATGCATTTTTGTCATTACTGGCTGCAATCAATTGCCCTATCTAAACCGGATCAGTCGACATGCAAACTGAAGCATCAAGAGAAGAATATTTAGCATATTTTCGAAAACAGACCAATTGCCAGCTGCCTTACTGTATTGAATTGGCCTCAAACCGGGAAGGTGCACATGTGGTCGTGGTGGGCGCCACCCACGGCAATGAGCCGGCGGGCGTTAAGGCCATGGTTGCCTTTCATCGGCAGGTGCAAAATGCTGATGTTCAATTGGAAAGCGGTAAAGTCAGCCTGTTGCTGGGCAACCCGCAGGCCTTCCAAAAAGACCAGCGCTACGTCGACTGGGATCTGAACCGCAGCTTCAGCGAACCCGATAGCACCACCATTGAAGGGCGGCGGGCCTACGACATTATTCAATACCTGGAGCAGGACAGGAAAATTGCAGCGCTGCTGGATCTGCATTCGGTCAGCATTGGCGACTTTAAAATCTGTGTTTATGAAATCGGCAACTCCCGGAGCTTGGAATTGACGCTTGGCATCAGTGAGATCGCGTTGCATTTTGCCTATCAGCCGGTGCATATGCCCGGTGCGCTGATCACAGCCGCCGGCGGGCTGCAAATTAGCAGTTTGATTGTCGAATGCGGCAATCACCGGTCCAAGCAGGGAATGGATACCGCACTGAACCACATACGGGCCCTGCTGGCGCATTATCAGATATTCTCTGCTTCAGGAAAAATTCCAAAAAGAGAC
>JASFGH010000202.1:0-7187 GCA_050123865.1 Desulfobacterales bacterium
CCAAGCTCCATAAGGCCAAAACACTGGACCCCACCGTTATGGATGCGCAGACAGTCCTAAAAATGGCCACTTTAAAGGGCGCACAGGTTTTGGGTCTTGAGTCGATTATCGGTTCTCTCGAGACCGGCAAAAAAGCCGATCTGATCATCGTTGACACTGCAAGACCGCACTTGACGCCCATGTATAACCCGGTGTCCCACATGGTGTATGCGGCGCGGGGCAGTGATGTCACCACTGTGATCATCGATGGCACTATTGTCCTTGAAGACGGGCAGCTAAAAACAATGAACCTTGAAAGCGTTTTAAACGATGTCAACATAATTGCTCAGGAAATCAGGGGCAAAAAATAATGGCCGCAGGCAATTGGCATATGGAATATTGGATTCTGGCATGAATCGGTGAACCATGACCTACGATCTTGTCATTCACAACGGCACCATTATGACCGTCAATCAGCGTTTTGACATTGTCCCCGATGGACTGCTGTGTGTAAAAGGTGGCAGGCTTGAACGCCTCGAATCCATTGCTGCCAATCAATCACTGCCCGCAGCGACTGAGACGATAGATGCCGGCGGCGGCTTGATAATGCCGGGCCTGGTCAACAGCCACACCCATCTTCCCATGACCCTATTTCGCGGTTTAGCCGACGACTTGCCGCTGGACAGCTGGCTAAACGAACATATCTTTCCAGCTGAAGGCGCTCACATTCACCCGGACAGTGTGCGCTGGGGAACACTACTGGCATGTGCTGAAATGCTGCTTTCAGGCACCACCACCTGCTGCGATGGATATTTTTTTGAAGACCAGGTAGCAGAGGCTGTTGACACCAGTGGTCTGCGCGCCGTATTAGCCCAGGGGGTAATAGATTTTCCGGCGCCGGGGGTGCCGGATCCCCAGCACAATATAAAAATTGCCCGCGCCTTCATTACTAAATGGCGGCAAGCGTCTGCTTTGATCACACCGTCGGTGTTTTGCCATTCAGCGTATACCTGCAGCGGCGAAACCCTGCAAAAAGCCAAAGCATTGAGTACGGACGCTGGCCTGCGCTTTCAAATTCATGCGGCCGAGACCCGGGTCGAGGTTCAGCAGATCCGACAAAAATACAACACCACACCCATTGGTTATTTAGATCGCCTGGGGATACTGGATAAAAATACGTTGCTGGTACACTGCGTTTGGCTCGATGAAGCGGATATTGACCGGATTGCAAAGCGCAAGGCCAGTATTTCCCATAATCCCGAAAGCAATGCCAAATTGGCTGCCGGAATTGCGCCGGCACCCCAGCTTTTAAAAGCCGGTATTGCGCTTGGGCTCGGAACCGATGGGTGTGCGAGCAATAACAACCTGGACCTGTTTCACGAAATGGATATGGCCGCCAAAATTCACAAGGCGGAAACATATGACCCCACCACCATGGACGCTACAACTGTCGTTGAAATGGCCACCATCGGTAGCGCTAGGGCGATTGGATTGGACAACCAAATCGGATCGCTCGAAAAAGGCAAGCAGGCCGATGTCATCATCATCGAGAACCGCAGCCCGCACCTGACACCCATGTATCATCCTGAGTCCCATATCGTTTACGCCGCAAAAAGCGCGGATGTTCGGGATGTGATCGTAGCCGGACGTGTCCTGGTGCGCAATCGCCAGATTCTCAGTTTAGATGTCGAGCAGATTATGTCAAAAGTCAACCAGATAGCCGATCAAATCATAAAGAGCCGTTAAAAGGAAATCAAATGAATATGACCGAAATTATTAGAGCTGCTTCCGGCGAAAAACCCGCTGATGTGCTTTTAACCAACGGCCGTATGGTCAATGTCTTCACCGGTGTGATCGAGCAACAGCCAATTGCCATCAGCAATGGCATCATTGTCGGCTTCGGCCAATATAAAGCCAAAAAGTCTTTGGATCTAAACAACCGCTTCGTCGCCCCCGGCTTTATCGATTCCCACGTTCATATCGAAAGTGCCATGACCTGCATTTCTGAATTTGCCCGGGCAGTCGTGGTGCATGGCACCACAGCCGTAGCCGCCGATCCTCATGAGATCGCCAATGTGCTGGGGGCAGAAGGCATTGCTTATATGCTGCAATCGGCACAGGAACAGCCCATCAATATTTACTTTACACTGCCCTCGTGCGTGCCGG
This sequence comes from Desulfobacterales bacterium, assembly GCA_050123865.1. GTDB lineage: Bacteria > Desulfobacterota > Desulfobacteria > Desulfobacterales > JAHEIW01 > JAHEIW01. Next base: position 2,146 of record JASFGH010000202.1, read on the forward strand.
CAACGGATATGGAAACCGCCGGTGCCCGTCTGAGCGCCGAGGACCTTGCGCCTTTTTTTAATCATGAAAGAATTGTGGCGCTGGCTGAAATGATGAACTACCCGGGTGTCATCTTTTGCGACCCTGATGTTCTGGCAAAAATTAGCACAGCCAAAAATCACCGTAAGCCAGTCGATGGTCATGCGCCCGGGCTCGAGGGGCAGGCCTTGAACGCATATATCGCTGCCGGGGTGCAAAGTGATCATGAATGCACCACCGCCCAGGAAGCCCAAGAGAAGCTCGCAGCCGGGATGCATATTATGATCCGTCAGGGAACCGGCGCTAAAAATTTACAGGGACTGTTGGCTGCGGTAAACGAACGAACAGCCCGGCGCATGATGTGGTGTACCGATGATCGCCACCCCCATGACCTGATCGCAGAAGGCCATATTGATTCAATTGTGCGTGAAGCCATTCGATCCGGCCTGGATCCCATTTTAGCCATTCAGATGGCCACCATAAATCCAGCAGAATACTTCCGATTGGACCACCTGGGCGCTATCGCTCCCGGCCGTCAGGCTGATCTGGTGGTATTTTCCGATATGCTACAGCCGATTGTCGAACAGGTATATTGCCGCGGTATATTAACTGCTAAGAACGGCAAGGTATTACCGCATATTCATACACCGCCGTCTGCCACCATCGCACCGTCAATGCAGGTCGATTTACAAAAGATTGATTTGACCATAGCTGCTGAAAACAAGAAGATTCGAGCAATTGAAATCGTAGCGGATCAGTTGATTACCCATGAACGCATCGAACAGCCGGCTGTTGAGAACGGTCAGGCCGTAAGCGATCCCTCAAGGGATTTGACCAAAATCGCTGTTGTCGAGCGCCACACCGGCAGCGGCAATATCGGCAAAGGCTTTGTCAAAGGCTTGGGCCTCAAGCATGGCGCCCTCGCTTCCAGTGTCGCCCATGACTCTCATAATATCATCATCGTGGGCACAACAGATGTGGACATGCAGACAGCATTGCAAACCGTGGTGCAAATGAGCGGTGGTTTAGCAGCCGTATCAAACCAAAAGGTTCTCGCCCGTCTGGCATTGCCGCTTGCCGGTCTGATGTCCCTTGAACCGGTCACTGCCGTGCGAAAGCAGCTGGACGGTTTGATCAAAATCGCATACCAAATGGGATGCACCTTACCCGATCCGTTTATGACACTGTCCTTTTTGGCGTTGCCGGTCATACCGGAATTAAAGCTGACTGACAAAGGTCTGATCGATGTGAACAAATTTGAAGTCGTCCCTTTATTTGTGTGAGCGCCTATAAAATGACCATTTTCGAGGACGGAGACGAGCACGAGATCAAGGACGAAAGAAAGCAATGGTTATCCGCTTCGTACCCGTCGTCGTCCCCGTACTCGTTATCGAACACCTATAGGCGTGTCCACGGCTGAGCGTAGACCGCCTTTGTTCACCATTTAGGTTGGGCGTTAACCGCTCACCGACTTACCATTGACACAAAAGCCCCTTTACACTATACTTTGCAAGCCTTAAGTGTTCGGTATGTTTCATTTTTGCCTTTTTGACAAACTGGTGATGAACAATGACCGTCTTAATACTGATTGGATTAACGGAATTGGAATATGAAGCTATCCGAAATTGTTGATGCCCTGAATGCGACAGTTTTAACTGGAGAGGATAAACTGGATGAAGTCATCACTAGATGCGGTGCCAGCGACTTGATGAGTGATGTGCTGGCCGCGGTTTCTGAAGATTGTGTCTTATTAACCGGTTTGACGACTGTGCAGGTTATTCGAACCGCTATGGTAGCCGGGGTCGGGGCGGTGGTCATTGTCAGAAAGAAAAAGCCTCCCCAGGAAGTGATCGATATGGCCAAAGAACAGGGTATCCCCCTGATATCGAGCCCGTATTCCATGTTTGTCTCCTGTGGCAGGTTGCATGCCTGCAATCTCACCGGGCTCGACGGATCACGATAACCTGCCATTGACCCATACCCGGACGCACTGAACAACCGCACAATCTAAGAATTTTAGACCCATGCCCCAACTAAGAAAAAGCTTTCCTATCAAAGCCAGAGATTTTATCCGTGCGGGCGAAGCTTCGATCAATGTCCAAAACCTTCTCAAATCTATGGATTTCAATCCGCGCTTGATACGGCGGGTTGCCATCTGCGGTTATGAAAGCGAAATGAATGTGGTCATGCATGGCGGTGACGGTACCCTGAGCATTGAGGTGGACGATGAAAAGCTGGTTTTAGAAATAATCGATGATGGGCCGGGTATCGAGGATATAGAGCTGGCCATGCAGGCCGGTTACTCAACAGCCAATGACGACCATCGGGAAATGGGCTTTGGCGCCGGCATGGGACTCCCGAACATGAAAAAAAATTCAGACCGCATCAAAATTGAATCCCAAAAGAACGACGGGACCGTGGTTCGAATGGTATTTTTTATACCTGAAAAAGGAAAAACAGATTGAGTAAAAAACTGACTTCAACCTGCTTTGTACGTTTTGACGAAGACCTCTGTGCCGGACGGGGTACATGTCTGCCAATCTGCCCTACCAAAGCCATCCGGATCAAAAACAAAAAGGCCGTTCGGATTGTTGAGCAATGCATCGGTTGCGGTGAGTGCATCCGGGTCTGCCGCGAGCGCGCCGTCAGCGCGGCAACAGAAAATTCCGAGATGATAAAGGGCGATCATGTCTCCATCGCACTGGTATCCCCGGTGCTCTACGCACAATTTCCCGGTGTTATGCCCAAAGATATCCTGCTTGGACTGCAGCAGATGGGTTTTCAACACACCATCGACATGTCCTATTTTCTTGAAATTTTTCAATACGCCACCGAAGAATTCATCAGGCGCAACCGAAAATCCGGGCAGGCCCCCTGGCCACTCATATCACCGGTATGTCCAGTGGTGGTGCGGCTGATCGCGTTTAAATTTCCGAGCCTGTTGCCCAACGTATTGCCCGTCTTGCGGCCGGTGGCTTTGATGGCCCGGGAAGTCAGGCAGCGCATTGTTCCTGACTATCTGGACAAAGGCCGGGAGGTTGTTCTGTATTATATCAATCCCTGCCCGACCCAAAAAGATCCCTCATGCCTGCCTGCTCGCAATCGATCCTCACCTGCTGAAGTCGCCTTGGGGATAAACGATATCTATCCGGAGCTGATTAAGCATGTAGATAAAATCAAAGCTGCAGATGATGTCCCCTTCTATCAAACCCGCTTCGAATACGAAACTTGTGCCACCGGCAACGCATCCTTGTGGGGGATGTCCGGCGGTGAAATCGCTGATATGGGCATTGACCGCTCGCTGGCAGTTTCGGGTATGGAGGAAACCATTCAATACCTTGAAAAAATCGAAATGGGGCTGTTTCAGGATATCGAGTATATTGAATTTCGGACCTGTCGGGAAGGTTGCCTGGGTGGCGTGCTGAATGCCATTGATAAATATCTGGCCAAAGGTGCCGTTCAAAAAATGGTGAAACGCTTCGGTCTTGGTAGGCGCCTGCACCCTGAAAATATTTTACGTATGTACGAGAAGGGCGAATTTCAACCTGAAAAAGATCCATCCAAGCTGAGATCGCTGTTTGGCGCCCGCAAAGCGGCGCTGTCGATCGATTCGGTGCAAGAAATTGAAAAAGTAATGGAGCTGATTGCGGGAACCGACTGTACCGCCTGCGGCGCCCCCGACTGCCGCACTTTTGCCGAGGATGTGGTCAGGGGCCATGCTGCCATAAAAGATTGTCTGCTTATCGGCGGGAAACGAAAGACCAAGCAATAGCCCGCATAAAACGTGATTCTGGCTGGAAAGGACGAATTGAAAAATGCTGGTCAAAGACCTGGTGGAAAAATTTGAACTTGATGTCGCCGGCGGAGAAAATGGACTTGAGCGTGAAGTCACCGAGGGGTACTGCGGCGATTTGTTAAGTGAAGTAATGGGTAACGCGCCGGCAGGTTGTGCCTGGATGACCGTTCAGGGGCATCAGAACATTATTGCGGTGGCCGTGCTACGTGAAATGGCTGCCATCGTTATTACCGGTGGTCAGAAACCGGATGCAGAAACCATTGAAAAAGCAGACCAGGAGGGAATTCCGATTTTACAATACCCGGGATCATCCTTTCGGCTGGCCGGTCGACTTTTCAGCGCCGGGGTCGGAACAGCAGAGTAAATGCAGCAGGCTAATGTTGCCGTTGTGATAAAGGACTAACCGTTGTTAAAAAAGATTAAAGCCGACCTCCACATTCACTCCTGCCTCTCACCCTGCAGCGACTGGGACATGAGCCCCAGAAAGGTCGTTGAAAAAAGTCTAGAGCAGCAACTTGATTTAATCGCCATTTGTGATCACAATAGCGCCGAGAACGTTGCCGCAACCATGCGCGAAGGCGACCGGCAGGGCATTGCCGTTTTGCCGGGAATGGAAATTTGCTCCAGGGAGGAAGTGCACCTGATCACGCTCTTTGAAAAAATCGCAGATGTTCTGAAAATGCAGGAATTTATTTACAAACATCTGAAGGGTGATAATCAACCTGAGGTATTCGGGCATCAGGTGGTCGCCGATGAGCACGATCAAGCCCTGGGCGAAAATCCTCGCTTGCTGATCGGCGCCACCGGGCTAAGTGTGATTGCTATTGTGGAAAAGGCCCATCATCTCGGTGGCATCTGTATCAGTTCGCATGTGGACCGCCCATCTTATAGTTTAATTGGCCAGCTGGGGTTTATTCCTGAAGATCTGCATTTAGACGCCGTCGAGGTATCATATCGCGTGCCCCTTGAGAAAGCACGGGACCAAATTCCGGGTATCGGCCATTATCCGTGTGTGACCTCTTCGGATGCCCATTTTTTAAACGACATCGGCAAGGTGTGGACCGAATTTTTATTGGCAACGCCCTCCTTGGATGAGCTGATACTGGCATTGGCTGGTAAGAATGGGCGCCAAATCGTTAATTAAGCAAAAAGACCTAAAGAACATCGCGTATTTCACCACGAAGTTTACGAAGAACACAAAGTTTTTGCAAAAATAAATGCGTGAGCT